>CAZHSJ010000022.1:0-19496 GCA_964535225.1 Uncultured Candidatus Berkiella sp.
CTGCAGCGTCAGAGGATAAGTGACCGTGAGAAATATTCAAGTCGTTCACGGATGAGTCATACAAGTTATGAAACAAAGAGACAATGCCATCATCTGAGAAATTATTACTAAATATATGTAGATATTCTACAGAAGTTTCATTGAATTTCATGGCAGCAATAGCAGCATCATCCAGTGTGCCATCTATGCCGAAATGAATAACCCCCGATCCTGATAAGGCATTGATAAATTCGGCCATGCCTTCGTTTTTCAAATTATTTGATTTCAAATTGAAAGAATAAATATTCGAATTTGAAATTTGCTGAACAAGTTGTGTAGCCAAAGGTGTAGTCGCATTTATTGTAAGGCTGACGCCCGTAACGGAAGGCGTGTTTTGTATCACCTGCGAATATAAATTTACTTGTTCTTGAATGTATGATTGGTCATTTAAATAAGATAGAGGCGTGAGATCAAAAGAAAGGTAATTGTACCCGTGTAGATTTATTTCGGCTATCATGGGCGACACATTCCCGCTCAAAAAATAGCTAACTGTTTTGTCGGGATTATCCCCTTCAAAATAGGGGAGGTGGTATGAGTTGTATTTAAAATCTTCTTCATGAGTAGACATCTTGACTTCTCCTTTGTCTAGTTAGGGTAGTTTAACTGTCCAAAGAAAATTTTCAAGATTATATGTTCCTACCGCTTGGCTTTTACGCAAGGACCTCATCGAAGAGTCTTTGATGAAGCAATTCTGCAGGGATTATTTCTTCTTCGCAGGCTTTACTTTAATTTTGGACTTAACGTCCTTAACGCCCTCAACGGATTTGGCTAAGTTAACGGCCATGTCGACTTCTTCTTGGCTTTGAGCTTTGCCGCTCAACGTTACAATGCCTTTGCTGGTTTTAACACTAATACCCATTGCTGCGGTATCTTCTTTGCCAAAGAGCTTCTCTTTAACAAAAGTTTCTTTTACTTTTGCAGTAATTTCTGAATCTGAGGGGGCTTGTTTGGTTTGGGTGGCTTCGGTGGTCGATTTGCCACTCATGAGTTTGGCGATACTCAAAGGCGTATCATTTAGTGCGAAAGCACTTCCTTGGCAAACTAAAAAACTGATGCAGACAAGGAGTTTAAGTGCTTTCATAAAACGCTCCTACCGTTGATGTAAATAAAAAAATAATGCTAAGCCTGAGCTTAGCATTATAGTGCATTCATTATATTAATAATTAGTAATCGTATTCGTGATGGTGGTGGCCATATTTGGCTTGATCATAGATAATGCCACCTAACGCACCAACGCCTGCGCCAATTAATGCGCCTGCCCCTGCACCATGGGCACTTGCTGCCGCACCAATCAGTGCGCCTGCGCCTGCACCAAGCACTGCGCCGCCTAGGACGTTTTGTTCGGTGTGATTCATGCCATCACAGCCAACCAAAAAGACCAGTGCAACCACAGGTATTAGTTTTGTACTTGTTTTCATTGGGCTCTCCTTCATACTGTGAGAATATCACCATGACAATTAGTCAACGTACCTGAAGAAAAAACATAGTGGTAAAAATGGCTAAAGGCAAAAGCTTTTTTTGACCTATCTCAAAAGAAGTATTATCACTATTTAAGCAGATAAAGTGTTAGTTATATTGTTGAAAATACATGGTTTGTCTTAGACGCATAACATAATTGTTTTCTTGATATGACTTTTTGATATAAAAAATATCGCAAAATCAAGCTATTTGATGCGTTTTATCTGGCGTGTGGTGCCTGCTTCAAGTACTATATTTACTGCCATTTAGCAAATTTTAACTTCATTTTTATCCTTATTTTTGCCCACACAGAGTTGAGAGGCCATTCATGCCACATTGGTTACCTAAAAAAACAATCGGTATTGTCCTTATTGTTGGGGGCGCTTTTTTTACTTATCAGTATTTTGCATCACAGGCGAAAAACGCCCAAGTTGCCCATTTTGGTGGCGCGATGCCGGTTAGCGTTGCAACCGTGGTAGAAAGAAACATTCTTAATTGGAACGAATATGCAGGCCGCTTAAGTGCCATTGAACAAGTTGAAATCAGGCCGCGAGTCAGTGGCGCCATTGAAGCAATTCACTATAAAAGTGGTCAGGTCGTCAATAAGGGCGATTTGCTGTTTAGTATCGATTCAAAATCCTTTACTGCCGATTTTTCAAAGGCGCAAGGGGCCGTTAATTCCGCGCAGGCGCAATTAACGTTAGCGCAAAACGAATTCGACAGAGCACAACTTCTTATTAAAGATAAGGTTATTTCTCAAAGTGAATTTGATTCGCGTAAAAATGCGCTTAATGTTAGCCAGGCTGCATTTAAAAGTGCTAAAGCAGCTTTAGAAGTAGCTAAGATCAACTTGGATTACACCCAAATTCGCTCACCCATTAAAGGCCGTATTAGCCGTCCAGAAATTACGGTGGGTAATTTGGTTGATCCAGCTACACGCGTGTTAGCAACGGTGGTTTCTCATTCTCCCATCTATGCGGATTTTGAGATTGATGAGCAAGCCTACCTTGAATATGCCAAATCGAATAAATTTGGCAAAAATGCTGCCGCACAAATACCCGTTAAGATGGGGTTAACGAATGAAACCGGTACGCCGCATCTTGGCCACATCGAGTCTTTCGATAACCAGTTAAACAGCGCCACAGGAACCATCAGAGTGCGCGCCGTATTTAATAACGAAGACGGGCTGCTCGTGCCCGGATTATTTGCCAGAATTAACTTGGGCGATGCGACCCCACGGCAAGCTTTGTTAATTACTGACAGAGCTATTGGCACCGATCAAAGCAAAAAATTCGTTTTGGTTGTTGGTGAAGATAACAAAGTCAATTATCGCGAAGTAAAATTGGGCCCCCAAGTCCAGGGGTTGCGCGTGATAGCCGAAGGGTTACAAAAGGGCGAAAAAATTGTGGTTAATGGCTTGCAGCGCGCAAGACCGGGTAGTGAAGTGATTCCAGAGATGGTAGAGATGGAAACCGCCCAAACAAGTCTTCCTAAGGAAAAGGTATGAATATTTCTCGATTCTTTATAGACAGACCTATTTTTGCTGGGGTTTTGTCTTTGCTTATTTTTATTGCAGGCTTTATCTGTATTTGGAAACTGCCAGTTTCAGAATACCCCGAGGTGGTACCGCCTTCTGTTGTCGTGCGAGCTATGTTTCCCGGCGCCAACCCCAAAACCATTGCTGAAACAGTGGCTGCTCCCCTAGAAGAGCAAATTAATGGGGTTGAAGACATGTTGTATATGTCTTCACAAGGAACCAGCGATGGCCAGATGACTCTAACCATCACCTTTAAAATAGGTACCGATCCCGACAGGGCGCAACAATTGGTTCAAAACCGCGTTAGCCAAGCTTTGCCCAGGTTGCCTGACATTGTTCGTCAATTTGGGGTTACCACGGTAAAAAGTTCGTCTGACTTAACCATGGTGGTGCATGTGCTGTCACCCAATGGCCGTTATGACATGCTGTATTTAGGAAATTATGCCACGTTAAATATTAAAGACAGATTAACCCGACTGCCAGGTGTGGGCCATGTCGAAATATTTGGGGGTTCGGATTATGCTATGCGGGTATGGCTCGATCCGGATAAAATCGCCTCACGGGGATTGCAAGCAAGTGATGTGGTGAATGCGATACGTGAGCAAAATGTTCAAGTTGCAGCCGGTGTTATTGGGGCATCCCCCTCTGCGCCCGGGCTAGATTTACAATTAAATATTAACGCTAAAGGGCGTTTACAGTCTGAAGAAGAGTTTGCCGATATTATTGTAAAAACTTCTCCTGATGGGGCGATTACTCGCTTAAAGGATGTTGCACGAATAGAACTTGGCGGCTCTCATTATCTATTACGCTCTATGCTAGATAATAAGCCTGCTGTGGCATTGGGTGTTTTTCAAGCATCTGGCTCAAACACCATCGAAGTGTCGAATAATATTCGCAAAGCCATGGAAGAGCTAAAGCGTGAGTTTCCAGACGATGTGGATTACGCCATTATTTACGATCCCACCACCTTTGTAAAAGACTCTATCAAAGCCGTTGTGGTAACCCTTTTTGAAGCAATAGCCTTAGTGGTTTTAGTGGTTATTCTCTTTTTGCAAACTTGGCGCGCGTCAATAATTCCCTTATTGGCCGTACCCGTTTCCATTGTGGGCACCTTTGCCTTAATGTTGCCGTTTGGTTTTTCTATTAATGCGCTATCGTTGTTTGGATTGGTATTAGCCATTGGTATTGTGGTCGACGATGCCATTGTGGTGGTTGAAAACGTAGAGCGTAATATAGAAGCAGGCTTGACCCCAAAACAGGCCTCTTACCAGGCAATGCGAGAAGTTAGTGGCCCCATTATCGCCATTGGTTTAACCTTGATCGCGGTGTTTGTGCCCATTGCTTTTGTTAGCGGTTTAAATGGGCAATTTTATCGCCAGTTTGCACTAACCATTGCGATATCAACTATTATCTCAGCATTTAATTCCCTGACCTTGAGCCCGGCCATGGCAGCGTTGTTACTCAAAGGCCATGATGCGCCCAAAGACAAATTAACGCGGTTTATGGACAAAAACTTGGGTTGGATTTTTAGACCCTTTAATCGTTATTTTAGCTTGGCATCAACACGCTACCAATCTAAGGTGGCAGGGATTTTAAATCGTAAAGCATTCGCGATGGGATTATATTTGCTCTTGATTGGGGCAACGGTGTTTATCTTTAAACAAGTGCCCACAGGTTATATTCCCGCACAAGATAAAAACTACCTCATTGGGTTTGCACAATTACCGGATGGTGCTTCCTTAGATAGAACCGAGGATGTGATTAAGCGCATGTCGGATATTGTGCTTAAAACGCCAGGTGTTGAACATGCTGTTGAATTTGCGGGTCTTTCTATCAATGGCTTTACCGTTAGCTCCAATGCTGGGATAGTGTTTGTTACTTTAAAACCTTTTGAAGAAAGAACGCTTTCAGCAGAGCAAATTGCACAACAATTGAACATGCAGTTTGGGGCTATTCAAGACGCCTTTGTGATGCTGTTACCGCCACCACCCATTTTAGGCTTAGGTACAACGGGTGGTTTTAAGGTTCAAATAGAAGATAAAGCAGAATTAGGTGATGAGGCGCTGTTCCAAACTATTCAAGCTATCCAAGGGCAAGCTTGGCAAACACCCGGTCTTGCTGGGGTGTTTAGCGGATTTCAAATCAATGTGCCGCAATTGTATGTTGATGTTGATAGAACTAAAGCAAAACAGCTGGGGATCCCTATCAATACCATATTTGAAACCATGCAAATTTATTTAGGATCTTTATATGTCAATGACTTTAATAAGTTTGGTCGCACCTATCAGGTTATTGCGCAAGCGGATGCTCCCTTTCGTGCGCGAGCGCAGGACATTACCAAGCTAAAGGTTCGAAGTTCAAGCGGTGAAATGGTGCCTTTGGGAAGCGTGATCCAAGTAACGCAAAGCTATGGTCCTGAACGTGCCATGCGCTACAACGGGTATCGGTCGGCTGAAATCAATGGTGGTCCAGCTCCGGGCTTTTCCTCTGGCCAAGCGCAAGCACTCATAGAAAATATCGTGCAAAAAACCTTGCCCCAGGGGATGAGCTATGAGTGGACAGAGCTTACCTATCAGCAAATTTTAGCGGGGGATACGGGCATTTATGTGTTTATTCTTTGTGTATTGCTCGTATTCTTGGTATTAGCGGCACAATATGAAAGCTTAACCCTGCCCTTAGCGGTTATTCTTATCGTACCAATGTGTCTGCTATGCGCCATTTCGGCAGTGTGGCTAAGTGGTGGAGATAACAATATTTTCACCCAAATTGCCCTTATCGTTTTGGTAGGGCTCGCCTGTAAAAATGCGATTTTAATTGTCGAGTTTGCGCGAGAACTAGAGCTTGAAGGCAGAACACCCGTACAAGCAGCGTTAGAAGCAGTTAAGTTGCGTTTACGGCCAATCTTAATGACCTCCTTTGCCTTTATTATGGGGGTAGTGCCTTTAGTAACCTCTACCGGGGCAGGCGCAGAAATGCGTCACGCCATGGGTATTGCCGTTTTCTATGGTATGTTAGGGGTGACGTTCTTTGGGCTATTCTTAACGCCTGTGTTTTACGTTGCCTTACGTCAATTAGCGGGCAATCGTTTAACCTCTGTGAAAATGCCAGCCTTGCATAATGTGGATGAACCCCCCACGCATTCAGAGCCTGCTAAGTAAAAAAATTGGCGGACTTATCCGCCAATTTTTTAAGCATTTAAATAAGCATCAAAGAATTTAAGTGCAATCTTGGAGGCGTGCTTTTTATCGGCATTGGTCAGAATAATAATGCCCACTTCATTTGGCATAAAACCCATGAAGTTTCTAAAGCCTTTGAGGTGGCCTTGATGGTATATGACTTTATGTTGCTCATAATTCATCGAGTGCCATCCAAGACCATAGTAGGTGTCTTTTACTCGCCCCTTGCGTGCCTCTGAGATCATGACAGCTTTATTATTTTTAACAAAGGGCTTGGTTAATTCGTTTAAAGTATCTTGTGAGACAATCCCAGAAGGTTTGCCTAAATACATTTGTAAAAAGGGAATTAAATCTTCCACAGAGGCATTAACGCCACCCGCCGCTAAAAATGAATAATAGGCATTAGAGTAATGTGAAGCGGGCACATACTTTCCTCTACCATTGGCTACATGTGGGTAAGCTTTATTATTTGATAGTAATAAAGGTTGATACCCCACGCAGGCATGTCTCATTCCAAGCGGAATAAACATTTCATCTTTCAAAGTTTGTGGAAGTGTTTTGCCTGAAGCGGTGGTGATCACATCTTCTACAACGCCATACATGGCATTATGATAGGCAAATTGCTTCCCAGGGGAAGCGACCGTTCTTGCGGTCTTTAATTTTGCGAGAATATTTTGTCTGGGGACTTGGGCCTCGATTAGGCCATTGAACCCGCCGATCGGAACGCCCGAGCTATGACTTACTAGGTGGCAAATACGTACGGGATCTTTTATTTTACGATGTTGAAAGTTGGGAACATATTCGCTAACGGGATCGTCAAAGGAAAGTTTTTGTTTATCGTGCAATATGGCCAACATGGTGGCACAAACGGGTTTGGACAAAGAAGCAATTTGAAAAAGAGTCGTTGTTGTGACTTGATCAGGTTTGCCCATCCGTTTTACCCCAAAGGCTTTGAGGTAATACACTTTATCTTTGGAAACAACGGCAACGGCAACGCCCGGAATACCATTGGCCTTCATAATATCTTGAAGGCCTTTTTCAAATTTAGGTAAGGCCTTTTCAAGCGCTGCATCGCGCGCTTCATCTGTGTGCGCGGATAAGGGCGAGCAAAAAAGTGCTAATAGGATTATTATTATTTTGTTGGTTATATTAACCACTTTAATTCCTTAGGTAGACAAGATATCCGATCCCTCTGATTTTTATAATAATAATGGAAGATAACTTGGTTTACAATCAAGTCGTTGTAGGTGTTGTCCTGTCAGGATTTGTCTTTGGATTGCGCCTTAAGCAGATCACGGATTTCAGTTAATAATTTTACTTCTTCCGAAGGGGCTTGTGGCAGGCTTTCTTTTTTAGTTTGAAACGACATTATTAATTTAACTGCCAAAAATATGGCAAAAGCAATGATGGTGAAATCAATAATCGATTGCAAAAATGCGCCCCACTTAACAACCGCATCCCCCAAGGTAAACGTTTTGGTAGAAACATCTACCCCACCGAGAATGATCCCAATTAAAGGCATTACAATCCCTTCAACCAAGGAAGAGATAATTTTACCAAAAGCAGCCCCAATAATGACTGCAACCGCTAAATCAACCACATTACCTTTCATGGCAAATTCTTTAAATTCAGCTATAAAGCTCATCATGCTTCTCCTATATCGTTAAAGTCTCTTTAGCAGCTTTTTGGCTTTTAGGAGGCTTATCGGTCATGATCAAAGGGGCTTTGCTTGCCTCTAATTTCCCTGTTTGGATAAGCTCTTGTATAACCGCGGTAAAAGCGCTTTTGAGCAGAGGTTTCTTATCTTCTGGTGCGCTAGAAAAATTGAGCACACTATGAGGTTTAACAGAAGCGACAATGGACATCGCAAATGTTCTTGCAAAAGCCTCATATTCGTTTAGAGGAATATTTCTTTTCGCATAATACGTAACCTGATCCGGGTTGTCTGATTTGGCAATCACTTTGACGGGTCTTTGGGCATTCAGTGTGAAGGAAACAGCGCTTCCCCCCCCTTCATGCTCTCGCCTTTTAACCTTAGTGATGGTATTGCCCTGTTTTTGTTGTTCTTCTAAACACCGGTGTAAAGAGTCTAGTTGGCAGTGTGTTTGCTCAAGTACAGGCTCAGGAATAGGATCAAGATGAGACGACAATTCAGTTGTGCCACGCAAGGGAGAGAGCTCTTTTCGTCTTTGTTCAGTGAATGCGGGCACTGTTTCTAAAATAGGTGAGATTTCTGGTATTGACGCAACAGACTTGAGGGGTTGAATTTTTTTAATGTATTCCCGCAATTCTGAGGCATACTCAGAGAGTAAGGCAATGTCTTTGGGAGACAGTTTACTTTTATTTTCTAAGGACTCAACTTTTTTGTCGACAGGATAATTGTTCACTAACCAATCGGCCACCCAAGGTGCTTTTGCATAAGCTTTAGGGTTGCTTATAAAAGATTGATTCAACACATTCCAAATTAATACACGGTGATCATTTACCGGCCTGCCCTTAACCAGTAATGCCGACGCATCAAGGTGCATGTTAAATTCTTTTTCAGACATCATGTCGCCTCTTTCCATGCGTCTTCTACATTCGAACCACAAGGCATGTACACCGCCTCTGTCGATGGCATCTTTGCAAGAAATATTCATGGTGTCGGGATTTAATTTTTCAGCAATAAACTGTGTTAACCCATATTTAATAAAATCAAAAACAAGGGCTTGACGTTTTTCTGCTGTAATTTTAGTGGGTGGGGGTGAGCCTAATACAAAATGGGCTGATTGTTCTAAGAGTCTACTTACTTCTTCTTCTAAGCCGTTTTTAAACAAAATAGCTTTGACATCATCAGGAATATTAAAGTCATGCTCATTGTTTTTTATACTACTAATGAGTTGTTGCTTAATATTTTCCACTTCAAATAATTTGTTTTTATCTAAGGATTTTGCTGTTCTTTTGGAAAAGCCCTGAAAAAATGCTGCACTATCAGCAGGTAAGGTAATAACACGCGCACCCAAAGGCTTTTTATTGAGGGCCTCAAGCGCTAAGGTTTTAATGCGTTCGAAATAACGCTCAAACTTACCCGGTTGATTTTTTAGATCTCTTTTAAGCAGATTTATATAGACATGATGTATATCTTTATCGCTGCCGAATTGTTTGGCAGCGCTTTGTTTGGCGCCCAGGTAATTTTCAAATGCGCCTTGTACGGTGTTACGACCTTGAATTTGTGTGCCCATACGCAAGAGGGTGGGTTCATGAGCATTGCCTTTGAATGCAACATAGGGAACATTAGTTCTTTTGAGCGGATTGTAGTCAAGCCCTAACAACCCAGAAAATAACTTATTTGCCCAATTTTCTGGATGTCCAAATTGAAAGAAGCCTGGTCTTTTAATGCCTTGTTCCTTTAACCTTGATTGAGTAAAACGCTTGCGGGATTCTATTTGGTTTTGGGCGTCATGGATGAGTTCTTGATTTATCTTTTCATAAAGCTTACTGTCATTTTCATAAAGTAAGATAAAAAACTGTTGGTGAAAGCCGAGCATAGGGTTACTAAGCACGACTTGCGGATTTTCTTTAACGCTAATTTTTGCAGCAAGCTCATGTAGTTTTGTATAAAGTGATTGATAGTCATGGGTGCTATCGAACGCTCCCTGGTTTTGCGCAAGTCTGCTTTTAATATCTTTAAGGTGATTAATTAATTTAGTGTATTCACGTCGGTCTTTGCCTCGGTAATCATTTTTACTTGGCAAAGAAATGCTCTCAAAGGCCTTGAGGTATTCAAAACAAGCATGCTGGTTAACATCATAGGGCATTTAGCATTTTCCATCATTTCTATACCTTTAGGACAAAAAGGCAAGCAAAGAGTTCCTTGCTTGAGCATTGCTTTCCAAAAAAGTTGCATATACAACCTCAAAGTTCATATTTCAAATGCATACCTTAACTCAATAGTTCATATTGACAAGATGAATCTGGGTTAATTAGGAATAATCAGACTAATTGCCAAGGCAATCATCATGATCCCTATAAGCACGTCTAAAACTTGCCAAGCTCGTGGGTTTTTAAACAAAGGACTTAGTTTGCTTGCGCCATAGGTTAGCCCAAAAAACCAGGAAAAAGAGGCACTCACGGCCCCTATCATGAAAGGAAGGTGTTCGGGATCGGGCCTTTCGCCGCCTACGGTACCTAATAATAAAAACGTGTCGATATAAGTGTGCGGATTTAAATAGGTAAATCCTAATAGCGCTAAAAAAGTCGCTAATTTGGAAGTTTTAGTTGGGCTATGAAGATTAGCCACCATCGTATGCGGGTGAAAGACTTGGTAAAAAGATCGTACACCATAACAAAATAAAAATAGCGCCCCCCCCCAGCGTAACTCATCCGCTAGTTTAGGGAATTCATCCATAAATTCTGCCACCCCGGTTACCCCTAGCACAATTAAGAAGGCATCAGAAAGTGAACAGGTGATGGCACATAAAAAGAGATGTTGGCGCTTTAATCCCTGGCGCAAGATAAAAGCGTTTTGCGCGCCGATGGCCATAATGAGGCCGGCACCAATAATATAACCTTCAATAATCGGTGAAATTAACATGGATAAACTGCATTTTTATTAAAAGATACCCTAGTATACCCTAAGCCTTTTAAAACTCGAAGACTGGCATACTAAGTTGCCATAGCTATTTAATCTAGGTAAAAACAGGAATGAAATTAATAGAAGGGAGCTCTCATGAAAGCAATCCGTATTACCAACACCGGCGATGCCAGCGTTTTAAATCTAGAAGATATCCCCGCGCCCATTCCTCGTGAGGATGAGGCGTTAATAAAGCTAAAAGCCGCTGGCTTAAATTTTATTGATATTTACAATCGAACAGGGCGTTACGAAAGGCCTCTTCCATTCACCCCGGGCTATGAAGGGGCGGGGATTGTTGAAAAAGTAGGTGAGGGTGTTACTGAGGTCAAAGTGGGAGATAGGGTCGCTTATACGGGGACCATTGGCTCTTATGCACAAATGAATGTGGTAAAAGCGGCCGATCTTATTCCTTTACCGGATGAAATCAGTTTTGAGCAAGGCGCTGCTTTTCCGTTACAGGGGATCACGGCACAGTATTTACTCCACGAATTTTACCCGATTAAGAAGGGCACCACCGTTTTAGTCCATGCAGCAGCGGGCGGGGTAGGACTCTTGTTAGTACAGTGGTTAAAGCATATGGGGGCGGTCGTTTTGGGGACCGTTTCTACTCAAGAAAAAGCAGCCATTGCAAAGGCGGCAGGCTTAGATTATGCCATTTTATATGATCAAGAAGATTTTGTGGCCAAAGCCAAAGAATATACGCAAGGTTTAGGTCCAGACTATATTATCGATGGGGTGGGAAAAACTACTTTCACGCGAGATTTGGACGCCGTTAAGATGCATGGTCATATTTGTTTATTTGGATCAGCGAGTGGCCCTGCCGATCCTTTATTGCCTAACGCGTTACAGGCTAAATCCCTCACTATTAGTGGGGGCAGTATTTTTAATTTTATCAATTCACGTGCTGAATTATTAAAAAGAGCTAATGATGTGTTAAAAGGTATACAAGAAGGGTGGCTAAATTTACGCATTGATCATGTTTTTCCGCTGCAAGAGGCGATAGCGGCGCATGAGTTGTTAGAGGGGCGGGGATCGGTTGGTAAAATTATCCTAACAATGTAAATACTCAATCCATTTTACCTGTTTCTGACATAGGTTCTTGTAAAAGATTTTGGTATAAAGATCCGATGGTTTAAATTTTGGACAATGATGAATGGGGTATCTGGGATCATTTTTTCCATGTCGCCACACGCAAAAAATTGTTCCCAGTATACTCCCCGCGATTTCTAATGATTATCGATAAAAACCCCTCAAACCATGGGGATAAGTTATTAAGTGCGTGTTTTAAACACAAAGTACCAATTTGCTACAAAAGCAATTGCAGCCGTGATAGTTAAGGGAACGGCAAGAAAAGCGGGCATGCCAATGCGAAGCACGGGGTTATAAAAGGCAATAATAAAGGCAAACCCTACTATCCAGGGAATGTAATGCTTTGGTTTTGTTTTCGTTAAGTAATAAATGATAAAACCGGCGCATACGGTAACCCCTGTTTTTAGAATGAGCCCAAAAAACGGAATATGAGGAATAGGTAATACAGCCCAAATAAGTAAGATGGCGGGTAAAATCCAAATCAAAAAATCTTTTACCTTTTTATTGTCCATATTAACCCCTTATCACGTTACTATAATTGAATTCCAGGAATTGAAATACCAAAAGCAGTTAATACCCAGACAAGTACGGCTACCGTAACCACAATGTTGAGCATTAACTTAATAGGCTTTGCCATAGGAATAATGGCGTTAATGAGCCACATGACAAATCCAATGATGATTAGCACTATCATGATGTAAATGATCGACATTAACTTCTCCCCTGTGAAAAAATCCAGTTTTTAGGGTATGCGAATAATAACAAGTATAAAAAAGGATTTACCTTTTGCCTATGGCTATACCTGCTGGTGATGCAAAATGTGATTCAGAAATTGCCTTGTTCGCTCATGTTGAGGCTTTGTAAAAAAGGCTTCTGGGTAATTCGTCTCGATAATTTCTCCATTATCCATAAAAACCATTTTGTCAGCAAATTTTCGTGCAAAGGCCATTTCATGGGTAACGCAGATCATGGTCATGCCATTTTGGGCGAGCGACATCATTACTTCTAGCACTTCTTTTATCATTTCTGGATCAAGGGCGCTTGTTGGTTCATCAAATAGCATCACACAGGGCTGCATACATAAACTTCTTGCTATAGCGGCTCGTTGTTGTTGTCCCCCTGATAATTCGGAAGGGTATTTATTGGCTTGGTCGCCAATTTTTACCGCGTCAAGGTAATCCATAGCGAGTTGCATCGCTTTATCTTTGGGCATTTTCTTAACCCAGATCGGCGCCAAGGTGAGATTTTCTAAAATGGTGAGATGATTAAATAAATTGAATTGCTGAAAAACCATCCCCACGGATTGACGAATTAAGTTTAAATTCCTGATGTTGTCGGTTAGCTTAACGCCTTTTACAGTAATCGTTCCTTCTTGATGTTCCTCAAGCCCATTGATGCAGCGAATGAGAGAGGATTTCCCCGATCCGGAAGGGCCACAAATAACAATACGCTCGCCTTGTTTAACCGATAAATTAATATTTTTTAATGCTTGAAACTTCCCATACCATTTTGAGACGTGAGAAAGCCCTACAATAGCAGCCTGAACTTGTTCATCTGGCATGTTGAGAAGATCCTATGCTGGTTTTTTCTAAGTGCTTGCTAAATAAAGACATGCTAAAACAGAACACCCAATAAATGAGGCCGCAAAATAAATAAGCTTCCAGTGCGGTCCCAAGCCACGAGGGACTCGTCGTTGCTAATTGTACAATACCTAAAAAGTCGTAGATCCCAATGATTAGGACTAAGGTTGTGTCTTTAAAAAGCGCGATAAAATTGTTAACTAATCCTGGGATAACGGTACGCAATGCTTGTGGTAATAAAATCAACATCACCGTTTGCCAATAAGAAAACCCTAAGGCAAATGCTGCTTCTTTTTGGCCTTTAGGAATACTATTAAAGCCTGCCCTTAATACTTCTGCCATATAAGCAGCCTGAAAGCACATAATCCCAATAAAGGCACGAAGGAGTTTATCAATAACAATTTCTTGTGGAACAAACAAAGGTAACATTACAGAGGCCATAAAGAGGATAGAAATTAAAGGCACACCCCGAATGATTTCTATAAAAATAATACAGAAACTTTTAATGACAATCAGATCTGAGCTTCTCCCCAAAGTTAATATTATGGCCAAAGGAAAAGCGCAAATAATACTCCCAACAGTTAAAAAAATGGTGAGAAATAATCCTCCCCATAAATTAGTGGGAATCGTTTGTAAAAAAAACCCGCCTTTTAAAAGATAAAGGGTAAGCGCTCCCATGACCAGGGTGGTGATAATTTTAAACGTAAGGGAAATTCTTGGTAAGGCAGTGTAAACAAGAGTAAACGCGAGAATAAAAAATGAGGCATTTATTCGCCAACGCTCGCTCACAGGGTAAAATCCGTAGATAAATTGCTCCCATCTGGCGTGGATCATGGCAAAGCAGGCGCCCTGTTCTTTACACGCTTGCGTTGAACTTCCTTGCCAAGTCGCGTTGAAGATGGCCCAATCAAAAAATTCAATCAATCCCCATACACACAGACCGATGACGCAAAAGGTGAATGCAATATTGAATAATGCTTTAAAGGGATGATGAATTAAATGAGCATAACGAGACTTCATCTATTTCCCCATTGTGTATAGCGCTCATAACCTATCATAAAACCGGATATCACTAAGCTGATAAACAAATAAACCCCCATGGTCATTGCAATTATTTCAAGTGCTTGTCCAGTTTGATTTAAAGCTGTGCCGGCGAAAATAGAAACCAGATCAGGATATGCAATAGCGGTTGCCAGGGAAGAATTTTTAGTTAAATTTAAATATTGATTCGTAAGCGGTGGTAAGATAACTCTTAAGCTTTGAGGAAGAATAATATAACGTAAGGTTTGATATTTGCTCAACCCTAATGAAAAGGCAGCTTCCCACTGCCCTTTACTAACAGACAATATACCCATTCTTACAATTTCGGCAATGTAAGCGGCCGTATAGATACTTAGCGCAAGTAAGAGTGCTAAAAATTCAGGCAGCAGGGTAATGCCGCCCTCATAATTAAATCGATTAAGGGTTGGTAATGACCAGCTGATATGGCTAAATAGTGCCAAGAGGATAAATAAAATGATAATACTATCTATCACACTTAAAATAAGGAAAACGTTTTTTGATTGGCCTTTTTTTAAGCAGGTATTTTTATCGCACGCGGATAAAATCAACCCTAGAAAAATTAATCCTATACAAAGCAATAACAGCGTAACACCTTTACTGGTTAATTCAGGTTTAGCAAGATAAATACCCCGGTTTGTAATGAATATTTTATCCCAAAGCGTAATACTTTGCTGGGGATAGGGCGCTGCTCTTAAAACTACAAAATACCAAATAAATAGTTGTAGTAATAACGGAATATTTCGGACCGTTTCTACAAACATGGTGCCAATCGCCCGCAGAATGAATACGGGCGATATTCTGGCTATCCCTATCAAAAAGCCAAGTATGGTTGCCAAAATAATACCGAGTGCTGAAACAAGGAGGGTGTTTAGTAATCCAACAATAAATACTTCAAGATAAGTGCTTTGCTCATTATAGGGAATTAAGGCTTGGATAATATTGAATCCAGCGGTATCCTTTAAAAAGCTAAAGCCAATCTCAATGCCACGTTCATCTAAATTGTGTTGCAAGACATGCCAAAGTGAAAATAAACCCCATAGTAATAAGAATAAAAAAATACCTTGGTATATTATTCTTCTACTTTTTTTATGGTACCACAGAGTGAATAACATGTTCGCTACCTTAAGGGGGGAGCATATAAAATGCCGCCTTGAGTCCATAAGGCGTTTATGCCACGCTCAATCTTTAGTTGGCTCTGGTTACCGATGTTACGCTCAAATATTTCACCATAGTTGCCGACTTGGGAAATTACTTGTAAGGCCCAGTCATTGGGGAGATCTATTTTTTCTCCCAGATTATCTTTTTTGCCAAGTAAACGTTGGATGTTTGAATCAGTGCTATTCATTTTTTCTTTAAAATTGTGCTGTGTTATGCCAAGCTCCTCAGCATTAATCAGAGAAAATAATACCCATCGAACGATATTCGCCCAAGCATCATCGCCTTGACGAACCAGCGGACTTAAAGGCTCCTTGGAGATTTTCTCAGGAAGAATGAGATGATCTTCAGGCGATTTGAGTTTTAACTTTTGTGCTGCTAATCCTGACATATCGGTTGAGTAAACATCACATCGCCCGGATTCATAGGCGGCCAAGGTTTCATCTGTTTTTTCATAAGTAATTATTTGATATTTTAAATTATTCGCTTTAAAAAAATCAGCAATGTTCAGTTCGGTAGTTGTCCCTGTATTGGTGCACACAATGGCGCCATTTAGCTCTTTTGCGCTTGTTACTTTAATGGATTTTTTCACCATTAAGCCTTGTGCATCGTAGTAAATAACACCAATAAAATTAAGAGAAAGAGTTGTGTCGCGTAAAAACGTCCAGGATGTGTTGCGAGATAATAAATCAATATCCCCAGATTGTAAGGCGGTGAATCTGTCTTTAGCGGATAAGGGAATATAGGTTACTTTATTAGCATCACGCAAAACCGCAGCAGCAACCGCTTTGCAAAAATCAACATCCAGGCCTTGCCAGTTTCCTTTATCATCGACAGTGGAAAATCCAGTTAAACCCTGACTCACGCCGCAGATAAGATACCCGCGTTGTTTAATTAACGCCAAGGTTTCGCCATAGGTATTTTTCACCTTGGCGCTCACGCTTGTGCAAAGCCCAAAAGTGAGGCATAAGGCAAGTAGTATTTCACGTTTCAAACTAACATCCCTTGTTGATTTGAAAGCTAAACGATCACCATAGCAGATTTAAGCGTTATGTACAGTTGTGTTGATTTTTAGTGTGAAAGGGATGTTTTTGAACGCAGCGCATATTGAGTTACAGGTGCTGCTGAAAGGGGTTTATTATGCCTGCGATCATAATTGGGTAATAACGTTTTATGATTAGCAAAGGTAGTTTTTAATGCTTGGAGCTGATTTTTTAATTGGGTAATTTCCAAATCATTTGCTTCAATTTTCTTATCCAATCTATCTCTTTCAATAGAGTCTTTATAAGTGAGATAGGCGGCAATACCGGCAATCCCGACTAAGGCTGGTGTGAAGATAATGGGTTGAAAAATAAATTCGGGCATGATGACATGAAATAAAGGGATTGCAGATAATACTGTGAGCGCTGACAAAATAGCCGGTGCAATCTTGAGTGAAGTACTTAAGGTTGAAAAAAAGGAGATCACGGCTTTACCGGCGCTGGCGATAAATAATATCCAGGGCTGCCACTTTGCTAAAGACGCCCGTATTTCATCTCCAAGCGCATAAGCAAAATCACGGGTAAAATAACCGAGTTCCTTGATAGCGTCGATAAACTTACGATAACGTCGAGAGAGCATATGGTGCATAGGTGGTTTTAAGTAAGCTTTAAAGGTTGTGTATTCTAACAAACTCACTTTAAATGGCAAGCTATATTGATAAAAATTAAGGATGTAGTTGCACAGGTTCCGTCTTAATAATGCCCTGACGTCGTAGCCAAATTGATGACGGTCTTAAGATAATTGACACTTCGTTAAAGGCTGTGCTAGAAGTTTAATATGATAAAAAAGTGCCACCCAAATAAATTAAATCAAAACGCTGTTACGCCTCTTTGTGTGGTAACCGCGTTTTTTAGCTTCTTTTACTTTTACTTTAGTAAAAGAAGCTGGGTGCGCGCGAATTTAATGTAAATTTCACCAACCCCCAGCTCTCAACGCTGGGGTTTCTCCTTTAGAAGCATCAGCCTTGGGGCACTATCAAAGGAGAAAAGCGATGAAACTCAAACCACTTCTGATCGCAGGTATTGCGCTACTAGGAATAACCTTGTGGCTTAATCCAAGTTCGAATGAAGCAAAATCAGATCTACAAACCATAGCTATTACTCAAATTGTCGATCATCCCTCTTTAAATGAAGCGCGCAAAGGTGTTGTACAAGCACTACAAGATGCCGGATTAAAAGAAGGCGAAAATATCAAGATTGTGTATCAAACACCCCAAGGAAATTTGAGTGTGGCTGCGCAAATAGCAAAATCTTATACGCAGCTTAATCCGGATGTTATTGTTGCCATTTCCACGCCAAGTGCCCAAGTGGTGTTGGCTTCAAATCAAACACATTTGCCCGTTGTGTTCTCAAGTGTAACCGATCCAATTGCAGCAAAGCTGATATCGCGCGTTGATCATCCCGGTGGGGATATCACAGGTACCATGGAATCTCCCCCGATTCCTGCGCTTTTAGCACTGTGTTATCAACTGGTTCCATCAGTTAAAACAATCGGTGTTATTTATAACCCAGGAGAAGCTAATTCCGTAAAGAGCGTTGAAATGCTAGAAAAATATAGCAAAGTGAAGGTAATTAAAGTTCCCTTATTAAATTCAACGGAGATCTCTCAAGCGGTAAATAGTCTTATCAATGAAGTCGATGTGATTATCTTGCCAACCGATAACACGGTATGGTCTGCCTTGGATAAACTGTTAAGTATTACCACGAAGCATGGTATACCAGTATTAACCACGGATCCTGATTCTGTAAAGAAAGGGGTAACTGTCGCCTTAGGTTATGCTCAATACGATATTGGCTATGATGCGGGCAAAAAAGTGGTGCGTATTTTACAAGGGGAAAAGCCTGGCGATATTCCGGTAACGGTACCTGCAAAGCAATCGCTTTATATTAATCGGGACATTGCTAAAAAAATGGGTATTGTTATACCTGATGATATGTTAAAGAAGGCGGATATGATCTTGTCGTTCCAGACCCCGGCCTAAAGGCCAGGGTAGGTATGACGCATTGCTTGGCAAGACATCTCAACCCTTCTGCCAAGCATCGTAAATCGCATGCCCATGATGGGTATGATAGGCCCAATATTGATCGCCATAAGACCAATGCCAATAAAGTGCAGGGTAATTGACAAACCCAACCGCACGCAGCGCCTCACTCATAATATGGCGGTTGCGTTGGGCCAATTTGGAAACTTTGGTAGAGGTCGTTCTTGATAGCGCGCCGCCAACATCTTTATACCAATCTTGGGGTAAAATACCCATCTCTAAAGGGTTACCTTTTTCATCAATTAAATACACTGCAATCGCGCCGCCGGTAAATTGGGGGGCGATATTTTCGGTGCCATCTAATTTGCGTGCCGGGGCGATTAAACGAGAGGTTTCCTTGAAGACAGTTTCGTAAGAAGCTTCGGGTTGTGTTGCTTGAACTTGTTGAAAATGGGTTCTAAATAAATGTTCTTGGGCGCCAATTTTTCTAAAGCCCTCATACACGCAAAATTTCATTCCAGGCGGGAGTTTAGCTTGGGCTTGTTTAAGTTTTTCATAAACGGTTTTACGTATTTTTGTGTACTCTTTATTTTTGGCATAAAGTGGAGGTTGCCCATAGGCAATATCTTTTTGCAGGGTGAGATCGATCATTTCTTCTTTATTGCTTTTAATGGGAACAGAAGTAATATCTGAATCAGCGATATAAAGATAACTTTCATAGGCATAGACATTGCCAACCAATAAAAGTGATAAGACAAAATTCCCT
>CAZHSJ010000023.1:0-19106 GCA_964535225.1 Uncultured Candidatus Berkiella sp.
AAGGTAAGGATAGGCTCACAAATCCAAAAAATACGATAGATAATAGCGAGATCGCTTGCCGTGAAAGTATCATTTCCCCACCTTCTTTTTCCTGGCCTTTATTATAGAAGAGCTAGCATTAATCGAAAAGGCTTTTACTGGGTGCTTTCAGATAAAAGGGGGAATGAGGGCGACCGCTTTTAGTCTCGTTTTGGCTTTTTAGCTGTAAAGGGGGCAGTGAGGTATTCTTTGATATAGCAAGTGACATGATAGATCCCATCTGCCATCCATAACAAGGTGCAAGGGTTGTCTGGTGAGCCAAAAAGCTCTTCGCAGACATCAGCGCCAAAGTCTTGGAGATCATTTTCATCGTGATCGGCAATTGGGCCGTTATTTGCCATGGTAACTCCAAGTAAGGATAAATCAGTTTCACCGATAGTATACTTATTCTGTGGTATAAAAGCGCTGCCATATGCCCCCTGATCGCTACCATTAGTCGTGGGGACGTTTTAACTAAATGCCTAAAATAAAGGGCAAAACTTGCATGCTGCTGCGCAATATGGGGTACTAGGTTCTTTAGCGTTTTAGGTTGCTTCTTAGGTACTTTTCTCCCATGATATCTTAATATTATGGTTAATTATCAGGTTAGTACTATATCTCAATTTAACCTTCGGCGTAGCTTATGATTATTCAATTAAAGCTCCATCAAAAAGTAGCCCTATTGCTCTTATTTTTTGGGTTTTTTTTGATTTTTTTAAAATTAAATGAAAAGAAAGAAGTTGCCATCCCCTTGCTAGTGGATTTCCCCATGTCAAAATGTGCAAAATCACAAGAAACCCAAACGCAGCTTGAAGCGGAATCAGCGCAAATTCGAAAACGCGGTGAGGAAAATGCAAAATTATATGTATTAAAACCGAATGTTAAGTTAAAAGATATAAGCAATGATTTGCTCACCCACCCGCATACTGCGCAAGTAGTAAAAGACGCCATTCTTAAAAAAACTCATCAATATTATATTTTTTCTTATATTAGTAATGGTTTGAAAGTAAAGGGTTACATCGGCGTTCCTCAGGTCGCCTCGCCCATACCACTCATTGTATATTTACGAGGAGGTAATCAGCTTTTTGGGTTGCCTATGCCAGATCAACTTTCCACTCAAGAAGGTTATGCCATCGTTGCTACAACGTATCGCGGCGGGGTGAGCGAAGGCAAAGATGAGTTTGGTGGCAAAGATGTGAATGATGTTATCAATCTTTTTGATTTTCTACCCAATCTTGAAAAAGAGCTTAAAATAAAATTTCATTCAGAAAATAAATACTTAGTTGGTGTGAGCAGGGGTGGCATGCAACTTTTTCTAACCTTAAATCGCTATCCAGAGGTTCAGCGCAAAGTGAAGAAAGTGGCTTCAGTAGGCGGTTTACTTAATTTAGCACTTGCTATTGAAGAAAGACCTGATTTTAAAAAAATGCTCATCGAAAATTTTGGTTTAACCATGGATGAGAAGGGCAAGCAATGGATTGCTTATCGAAATCCGGTACAAAATACAGAGCATATTTCAACTAAATTACCAATTATGATTGCACAAGGCACAGATGATAACCGGGTATGCCTCAAAGAAGGCTATGATATGCTACAGGTGTTGCATGATAAGAAAGCAAACCTCACCTATGTGGAAATTGAGGGGGGCAATCATTCGCTATTTAATTCCCCTGATTTTAATAGGGTGTTTTTTGATTGGTTAGAGCAGTAGTGCACAAGAGAGTTAACAGATCCGATTTGGTTTAAATTGGTAAAAAAAGACCGTTACTCAGCCAAGGTTTAAGCACCAACAAAAACCACACCAAAAGCACATTTAGCACAGAAATTAAAACGGCGGCACTGCCTACATCTTTGGCTTTTTTAGACAGGGGATGTATGTCATGAGAAATTCTATCGACTACCGCTTCAATGCCAGAATTAATAAGTTCGATAATCAGCACCAACAGCAAGCTGCCTATTAGCACAACCTGATTTAATGCTGAGATGGGGAGCCAAAACGTTAGGGGAATTAGGATAATCGACGCAGACACTTCTATTACAAAAGCGGGCTCCGTTTTTAGGGCTGCCCAAATCCCCTCACAGGAATAAAGGAAAGCCTTAAAAAGTCTTTGGACATGATGCTGGAAAAACCTTATCATCTTAGCCTTATTGGTGTTATTTTTCAAACTTATTGTTGACTGGGAAGTTAGGGTGCGGTTTAATTAGTAGCACATTATTATTATTAAGAATAACAAAAATGAAAAAAATAAACCGTTTTTTAACCCTGTTAGGGCTGTCCTTATTTTTTACCCAAGTGATTGCTAAACCTTTTAATTGCTTACAAAGCCGTCACCCCTTTGGCATCAAGGCGTCAAAAGAGGAAGTGACAGAATTATATGAGGCACTTGAATTTTCGCCCAAATTAAGTAAAACCGGCAAAAGTTTAGTGACGGTTACGGGGTTTGGTTTTGATGTGTTAAGTGATAACAACACGCAGCCCAGTTGGTTCATTCAAGATCTCATGACTTTTGCAGGCACGGCTAAAGCGCCAATTTTGGATGTTGGTGGGGGTTATGGTGGCTTGAGCCATAAAATGCTCCAACAAGGAGCAACTGTTATTTTTAATGATTTAGATGAACGTCAGCTTTTATATGGAATGAGCCAGATAGATCCTGCCTTAAGAGAGCATCTTTGGTTAAATAGGCACCATTTTCCTCAAAAAATGATTATCCCCCCTCAGAAATTATCCGCCGTGGTGTTTCACCGTGTACTACATTTTATGAGTGGCGATCAAATAGAAGAAGGCCTCGCTAAAGTTAACAAGTGGCTAGTGCCAGGGGGCAAAGTGTTTATTGCGGTGTTGCCGCCTCAGCATGGTGAGTATAAAGATAAAATTTTAGTAACCTATGATAAACGTTGGGAGCAAGGTGTTGCCTGGCCAGGAGAAGGCTTGTCATCAAAAGTATTGTTGCCAGATCAAAGCTATGCGCTGCCTAATAAGTTGCATGTGATGGATGAAAGGCCATTAACCTTAGCGTTGCAAAAATATGGCTTTAAGGTAGAAAAATCGGGGTTCATTGAAATGAATCGTTTTGGGAATCAAGCAAAACGCCAAGGGCAAGAATTATTTGGCCTTATTGCTATAAAAGAACACGATCACCCCAAAAAGGCAGTTTGAGAATTCGAATGGGAAGTGTCTATGCCGCCAACAGCAAATAACAGGGTAACCGCCGAGTTTTTAGAGGCGGTTTCCCATTATGAAAATCTCTATGTCACCAATGCCAACTTTGTTGTTGCGCTTAATGAGGTAATCATATTTCAACATAAGAAAGGGTATGCCAATCTTTCAAATAACCTTGCTTTTGACAACGATATGGTATTTCCCATTGCTTCTATTTGTAAGCAATTTACGGCGGTTGCGATATTGCTTTTACAGCAAGAGAATAAGCTACAATTACATAATCCGATTATTGACTATCTTCCGGCGAGTCATCCTGTTTGGCAAAATAAAGCGCCTTTATGGGCGAAACAAGTCACTGTTCATCATTTGTTAACGCATACTTCTGGCATTCAGAGTTATACTGGCATCACTTTGCCGGATATATCTTCTGTTAAAGATGAGGATGTTATTCCGTTCATTATTTCTTTTGTTAAAGATGTGCCATTACATTTTGAACCTGGAGAAAAATTTGAATATGTAAACACAGGCTATTTATTATTGACAGTCATTATCGAGTCGGTATCACAAGAAAAGTATGCTGAATATTTTTCAAACCGCTTGTTTAAACCCTTAAAGATGATCAATACCTTCATGCCGACAATTGCGCAAGAAAGGGCTTACATTAGTAGTATAAATCAAGATGAAAAAGGGCTCATTCGCTATATTGCTAATCTTGAGAAAGTACAAAGTCTCCCTGTGCCTATGAGTGATATTCACTTAGAAGAACCACTTGCAGGTGCCGGGGCAGCATTTTCTACGCTAAATGATTTATTGACGTGGAATAGGGCCTTATATAATGGGAAAATTCTATCTCAAGAATCACTTGATTTAATGACTCATGTTCATATCACCGGTGAAGATCCCAAATTTGGATCTGTTAAATATGGTTATGGTCTTTTTGTAAAAAAAGATCCCAATAACCTTATTTATTCGCATGGTGGCTGGCTCCAAGGTATACGCACAGAGCTTCATTATGCGCCAAAGAGTAAAACAACGGTGATTTGTTTAAGTAATTTGTCGCCTTCGGAGCAACAAGACAAAATGGTGATCTATCGTCAGTTCAGGGCTTTTTCTAATCTTGCTAGAAATTTACTACATATAGCGATGAAAGCATTTCATTAAGCTATTTGAGAAGTAGTTAGATTTCAAATATACTCTATCTTATTGAGAAAGATTTTAAAAATTTGAATAACTAAATAAGGGTTAAAGACAGTGACCAAACCTTTTATGCGCAAAGTAGAGCATTTTATTGAAACGGGGATCTTTATAAGCCGCTGGCTAATGGCACCTATTTATGTTGCCCTGATTGGCGCCTTAATAATGTTGCTTGTCAGTTTTGCAAAAGAGCTGTTCCACCTTGCCTCTGAGTTAATGGTCTTAAGTCAAAATGAAATGGTGCTTGGGATTTTATCGTTAATCGATTTATCACTGGCGGGTAATTTATTGCTTATTGTTATCTTTTCAGGATATGAAAATTTCGTTTCAAAAATAGATACCGACGATCATGAAGATCAACCTTCATGGAAGGGGACCGTTGATTTTGCTACCTTAAAATTAAAGCTCATTGCCTCGATTGTAGCCATTTCAGGGATCCACCTATTAAAGGTATTTATGGATGTAAGCAAAAGCTCTGAATTTCAAATTAAATGGATGGTTATTATTCATATTATATTTGTGGTATCTGGCGTTTTGCTTGCCACAATGGACAGAATTGCTGTTAGCACAAAAGTAGTTAAAGATAAGTAAGGCAGAGGCCCGCCCTGATAAAATCAGGATTTTTATTGGGGAAAGACCTGCCTTCGTCAAAACTACGGCAAGGCAGGGTCGCCCCACAACAAAAAATGCTCAGTGATTCCTTATCCTTACAAACTGCCGCTACTACTGAGTTTTAAACGTTGTTTTGCTGCGACAGCTTTTTGTTCTTTTGCTAATTGTACGTAATTAACATGTTTGAACTTTTTACACTCATTTTGCATGGCCGGTAAGGTACACCACTGATGAAATAAGGGCTTGTCTTTGGCGGCAAGTGCATCGTTAGCTGGACTCCCGACCGCAGTCAATTTCATTCTTTTTGTGGCTTTACTGACGAACTCGGTAAAACAAATAGGATGCTCTGCCTTTTTGATTTGAGCCAAGGTTTGTATATGTTCGCCATATTTTGATTCTACAAAGGCAGGGAAGTGTTTATGAAAATAGCGGATCACACCATATTCACCAGATTTACGTAAAGCCGTTCTCGTGTCCTGATCTAAATCAAATTTCAACGTGGATACATTTAAGGTATCGCAAAACACGGTCGTGTTTTTATAGGGGCTTTGAAAAAACATTCTATTTTGTGAGTTTAGCGCTGATTCGAAATGTGCAAAGGTACATTGCAAGCCAGTGTTGATCTCGCTGGGTGGCGGTTTTACACCATATTTAAAGTACCGGATCTCATCCATGGAGTCTAAGCGAACACTTAAGACTTCAGGGTTAAACTCTCCTTCTTCTTTTTCAAACACAGTAGAGGGGCAGTTATTTTGTTCGCCGCCATCGCCATATAAACACCCTTTAATTGGCCAAGGGCTAAAATAGACGGGGAAACCCATGGAGGCTCTCACCGCATCTGCAATGGGCACGTCTGCATGTTCAGTGCGCCAGGAAAAGGTTTCATTAAGTTTGGTATTAAGATTACATGCCTCAACCGAGATATCTTTTAGATTTAATTCTGGGTGCGCTAGTCTAAATTCATGCCACTGGGCAAATGTGGTATTTTCATTGCCGGTTACTTCTTTAATAATTTTTTTGAATAGATCATGAAAGCGATCCGCGCGATGCAGGCCAAAATGACGAATAAAGGTAATAAACCCTGTTAATTTTTCAAACCAGCCACCACTGGCCATTTGCGAAAAATTAATTTCATCAAACAGCTTTTGCATTTTGGGAACAGGCCACCCTGTTGAGAGTAAAAGGGCCCCCATGGCACCAACGGAAGCGCCTGCAATTTCTTCGATTGATTTTAAGATCCCAAGTTTATCTAAGGACTCTGCAACACCAAGATAAATAAATCCTTTGGAGCCGCCGCCTTCAAGCGCAAGATAGCGAAAATTTGGTTGAAGCATATTGTCGATTCCTTCTGGTTGATTCCACAAGCATGGAGAGTATACATGCATCAAAGAGAATGCTCTCCTGTATATTCTTCTAGAGTTAATCTTTAATTGCGAGAAATTTGGCTTATGTTTAGCGCATCCGCATAGCAGCATAATAGGTAATGGTTTTCAGACTTTATTTATTCTATAAGACTGGCTAATCCTGATTGTCGTCGTGCATCAAAGGTTTGAATAGGCAATTAAAAATATTATTTTTTTCAGGTTTATTGGTATGGAATTTGTGATTATGTAAGGCACTTTTTAAATTACCTTCCTTGAGTACGTTAAAATCTCTTTTGGTTAAAAAAGGAATTTCATTTTGGTGGCAGAAAATATAGAGATCTGAAAAAGGTTGATTTTTCACTTTTTGCTGGTAAGCAAAGGCCACTTTATAATATATTTCCTTTAACATTATTTTTTCATTTTTTTTATTACATGTTTGAATTCGTTGCTGTAAGCTTTGGCGAAAATCGAGAATATTTTTCTGCGATGTTCTATAGCTTAAGGTAAATAGCAGCGTGTCTTCACTGTGATTTGCCAACATTCCCCGTAAACGATGGATCCGCTCATAAAGCTCTTTGGATAGGCGCTCTTTATGGTTGATAGCATCGGGTAAATCATACCGTATTTTATCAATAGCATTTATTTTTTTATGCAGTTGAGCTATTTTTTTGGGTGTATGGAATGATGCTTCAGTGCTGCTGTTGAGTTGTTTATTTAATTTAACTATTTCATTATTAAGTTCGGCATATTGTTGCTTTAATTCTCCTATTAGCTGCTTATTAATAGTAGTTATGTACTTTAATTGAGCTATAAATCGATGAAGTGTGGTTTGTGACAAACAAATTTGATCTAATAGCTTAGCATGGACTTTTTTTAATCTTACGATGGCATCTGTTACACTAGGGCGCTTTAAAGGATCGGTTTCACACATTTGTGTTATTAAATGAGGCACCTCGGGAAGCATAAAATCAGCCAAATTAAAATCATGTTTAAATGTCATCCCTAGCGCAAAGACATCACTGGCATAGGAATAACACCCTTGTTGTCTTACTTCTAAAGAGATATAAGGCATTTTCCCAATAACAATCGGATTACCATATTTATCTTTTTTAATAATAAAATCTTTGGTTGATTGGCAAGAAAAACCTTCGTCAATTGAAATAACATGCAAATCATCATCAAGAAAAACACTCTCTTGGTTGATGTGGCAATGTATTATGTGTTGTTTGTGTAATGAATGAATATCCTCAAGCAGTTTTATCGCAATATCCAATTTTTGAATATCAGAACAGAGGCGTATTTTATTTTTTAGCATTTCCCCATGATATAGTTTTTGTAAGGTGCTGGGTTCAATTTGATCTGGGATTTTGCAAGCATCCTCCTTGGTTTCAAGGGAGATGCTTTCTAAACGAGAGATGGCTTCAATAATATCAGCCGCACATTTTTCATCAACCAGTGAGTAAACATCAGTATCGGTTAAATCACAAAGCTGCCTTAAAGAAGGCGCTCTATTTTCAGAGCGATGCGGTGTTTTCGCTTTTAGTGCAAAATAATGTCCATCACTGTCTTGGGCAAGGGTTAGTGGGTGAGTACTACCCAGAACGTTATTTTTAAGTGCGTAAAGTGTATTGTTTATGTTTAAAAATGAGCGCGTGATATTATCTTGGTGGTAGGTTAATTTGCTTTTATGTGGATTATCTTTAAAAAATTGTTGGGCAATTTCCCATTCTGGTTCTGGTAATTTAATTTCATTTCTATTTTGAAAAAAAAACGCCATAACCTTCTTTATATCCCTGTGTACAAATGCGGGGGGGTATCTAAGAAGTATAAATCAGGTGTTATTACGCTTGGGGCGGCATGTTAAGATTGAAAATGAAAAAGTAAGCATGTTAGCAAGAAAGCAGTAAATATATTCATGAAAGAGCAGGGAAAGGTAGGAGAAATAGCCAGTATTGGGGCTATTTCATTCCTATATGGTTAGTATTTGAGATGGTTAGTATTTGATGAGCGGTGGGCGTCTTGCCAGATCGCTCTAAATTCTTCAACGCTAATCTCTTGAGCATTATGAAATATATTATAGCTATTTTTTTCAATTCGATTAATAGCACTAATAATTGTTTCAGACGCTATAGCATTGGGATTAAAATCAATCTGAGCAAGTTTAGAGGTTTGATCAATTTTAACGCTTGTGACACCCACTATTTTTCCTATGGCGAGCCTAATTTGTGGGGGACATCTTTCGCAGGAAATAGTGTTAATGGAAACATAAATGGTAGCTGTGGCGGGACCTTGATGCATGGTAAATCTCCACTGTTTTTTTAGAATAACATGTAATCCACTTGGCTTACATACATATAATTTCTACTATGCGCTTTATACACTGAAAGACTTTGTTAATCAATCAGCTCCATTGTGTGATGAATTCTGCGATTTTCGCATGTGTTAGTTGATAAGCTGCATATCGTTTGGATCGTTTTGATTTATACTGAACTAAATAGAAATGGTTTTAAGGGTAAGCGCCTTCAATGCAAAACAACCCCTCCACCTTGGTTACACGCAAGTTTAATTTTAAGCTCAAGAAAGTGTCAAAGCGCTATTGGCTTAATGACGATCCGATTAAAACGCTACATGCCAATACCCTTACCACGGGGATCCCCTTTGGCGAGCGTTTTTTTGTGGGTTGTGTGCTGCCCTATATTAGAGCATTGCCATGCCCACACTTGCGAAAAAATGCGGTTGAGTTCGCACGGCAAGAAAAAAATCATAGTAAAGAGCATTTAAAATTATATCTTAAATCAGTAAAGCCTTTTTACCCTAAGTTAAAAGTGAAGGGGAGTTTTTATCAGGTGCTTTCAGTAATCATCGCTGCCTTAGTTGGTAAGAAAATCCGCTTGGCGATGGTGGCAGCCATTGAACACTATACAGCAGTTGCGGCAGACTATTATCTTAGCCACCCTGTTCTATTTAAAGGGGCAGATGACGATATTATCGCTATTTGGCATTGGCATTTTATTGAGGAAATTGAACATCGCCAGGTGGCCTTTGATATTTTTAAGGCATGTAAAGGTAACTATTTGCAAAGGGTTGTTGGATTTTTTCTGGCAGGGTTTTTACTGATTATCGCTTTTCTGAATTGCTTTTTGCACATGGCAAGTTATGACAAATTAACGCGCCAGTGGCAGTTTTACATTGATTCTTTTCACTTTTTTTGGGGAAAGGGGGGGATCTTAAGAAAGTTAGCAATTCCTTTTTTAAGTTATCTTTCACCCAGCTTTCATCCTGATAAAATGAAGGAATATACCTCAAAAGAAGAAAGGTTGAACCGCATTTTATATATCCAGCAACAATTAGAAGAATGAAATGGTTGTGTTTTCTAAATTGGCGTGAAGCAAGAGAGGAAGGTTGCAATGCTGGGCTTACTGCTACCCAACATTGCCCTGCAATCGATGTGCTTAGGAGCAGCAACCTAAAGCAAGTTTATATAAATAGCCACCAGCAACTTGTAAAAAGCTGGGTTCTGCAACAACAACTTCTGCAGAAACTTCGTCTACAACTTCAGCAGGAGCGCAAGCTTCTTCAGCTTCATCATTCCCACCACAGACGAATAACAATTCTTCTTGATTTAATGTTTTCATTATATCACCTTCTTTTTTCTAAAATTTGCATTAAGCGTCACGCATGTTACTTTCTTAAGAAGAGAATATCAATAATAGGTCTAAATTTTCTCATAAGTAATTGATGAGATTGTTAAAAAGTCGGGATTTCAGCGCATTTTAAGATATTAGCCAACAAACTAATATGTTGTGTTTTTATTGAAAATAAGATCAATCTGCTCTACAGTTGAACAACTGTCACTCATGTTATGGAATACCAACAATGAGTTTACATTTTGGATATAAAAGGCTCTGTGCCTCCCGATCCGCCTCAAACCTGACACTTGAAGATCCCGTTGAAAGCCTAGCAACAAACTTAAACAAAATAAGCCTATCCTCATCAAGTGAAAAAGAAGAAAATGATGCCGTTAATGAGGGACCTTTTTCACTGGCAAAGCAGTGTGACAAGGTCGTTATTCTTTTTGCCGATATTCAAGGGTATTCTGAATTTACTAAGCAGATGTCAGAAACTGCCTTAGTTGCGTATTTAAATAGGGCATATAAACCTTTTATCGATTTTATCAAACTTGAAAAAACCGTTAAAATTAAGATCGTTAAGCTTAATGGCGATTGTATTATGCTTAACGTCGAGCCTAATGAAGCCATTCCGCTTGCCGTACAAGCCAGTGCGATGGTAAGAGTTGCTTTAAAAGTTTCTCAGCATTTTATGCATAATACGGATCCACTCATTAATTTCCGATTTGGCATACATGTGGGGCCAGCTTGCCAAGTTAACTGTACTTTACCCGGTGCGCCAGTGAGACTCGATTTACTAGGCACCGAGGTTAACTTTGCTTCTCGATTGGAATCTTCAGGCGTTCCTAATCAGGTACAAATTTCTAGTGAACTTTATGATTTGGTGAAAGCCTCTTTTGTTTGCGCACGCTGTGAGCACAGTATAAAAAGCTTTGGTAAGCCCATTACCTATTTTGTTACCCACAGAAAGGCCTCCCTGCCCAATTCGCTTTCAACATCGGGGCTTTCTCCTGAGCAGGCCAAAACCCCGCCATTAGAGCGTCGAAAATCCATTTCCTCGCCTACGTTGGGATCTTCGCCTAAGAATGAGTAATGTGTATAATGCACAGGATGTTAAAACCCCCATTTAAGTTTCTATATGCCAGTGCTTACCCTTAAAAATATCTACTACTCGGTTGGTCAATTCCCCTTACTTGATCACGTTAATATGGATTTTGAAGCCAAAGAGCGCATCGCCCTGATCGGGCGCAATGGGGAAGGGAAATCCACTTTATTAAAAATCATAGCAGGCCAACTTATCGCGGATGAAGGCGAAATCCAAAAGCAAAACTTTGTGAAAGTGTCTATGCTCTCACAAGATTTACCCCAAGTGAGTGATGCCACGGTATTTGAATTTGTCGCCCAAGGGTTGTCTTCATTGAGTGCTGTTTTAATTGAATACCATCATCTACTTGCCCAAACAGAGAATCATGATGATGCTTGGATGAGTAGCGTTAACCGCTTACAACAAGAAATAGACCAACACAATGGGTGGCAAATTCAGCAACGCATTGAAAGAGTGGTTCAAGACTTAAGTTTACCCCAAGACAAAAAAATGTCTGAACTCTCTGGCGGATGGCGACGCCGGGTGGCGTTGGCACAAGCCTTAGTACAAGAGCCCGATATATTATTGTTAGATGAACCGACAAACCATTTAGATCTCAACGCGATTGAATGGTTGGAAAAAATGTTACTCAATTATCAAAAAACAATTATTTTTATAACGCATGATCGCGCTTTGCTGCGAAAATTGGCAACGCGTATTATAGAGTTAGACAGAGGGAAATTAACGTCCTACCCACCAGATTATGATCTTTATCTTACCCGCAAAGAAGAAGCCTTAGTGGCAGAAGAAAGAGCGAATGCGCTGTTTGACAAAAAACTATCCGATGAAGAAGTGTGGATCCGTCAAGGTATTAAAGCAAGAAGAACGCGCAATGAAGGGCGGGTGCGTGCCTTAAAAGCCTTGCGCGAAGAGCGAAAATTACGCCGCACTATTAAAGATAAACCGAAATTTGAAGTGAATGATCCCATTTCAGGTGGCAAAATGGTCATTCAAGCAAATCAGATCTCCTTTGGTTATACCCAAGATAAACTGTTGGTAAACGATTTCTCTTTTAACATTCAACGGGGCGATAAAATAGCCATCATTGGGCCAAATGGCTCTGGAAAAACCACCTTGCTAAAATTATTAATAGGACAATTAAAACCCACGCGTGGTCAAGTGAAACCAAGTCCGGTGAACCAAATTGCTTTTTTTGATCAAAATCGGGAGCAGCTTAACCCGGATGAAATGGTGATGTACAACGTTGCGCAAGGTGATGACACCATTGAAATTCAAGGAAAGAAAAAACATGTGATTGGCTATTTGGGTGATTTTTTATTTTCGCCGAATAAATGTCGTGCTATCACCAGAACCCTCTCTGGGGGGGAGCAGAACAGGTTAATGTTAGCTAAACTATTTGCTCGCCCAGCTAACGTGTTGGTGTTGGATGAGCCCACCAATGATTTAGACATAGAATCGCTGGATGTGCTTGAAAATTTATTGCTAAACTATCAAGGCACGGTGATTATTATTAGCCACGATAGAGAATTTATTGATAACATTGCCACCCATTGTATTGCCTTTGAAGAGGATAATACCATTTCTATTAATGTGGGTGGCTATAGCGATTGGCTAGACAGAGCCAAAAATACCAAAACGCTTTCCTTTAAACCTAAAGGGGTGGGCGGACCTAAAGAAAAACCTGCGCAAGAGGGAAGCAAACAGAAACTAAGTTATAACGAGCAAAAAGAATTAGCGGAATTACCCGCCAAAATTGAAAAACTCGAATCTCAAATTCATGAGATTGAGGCATTGATGTACTCTTTCGATTTTTATAACCAACCCAAAGAAGCCATTGCGAAAACAACAGAACAGCTTGATGAGCTTAAAAAAGCTTTAACCCAAGCCTATGCACGATGGGAAGCGCTTGAGCCTTAAATGGCTTCCAAAATTGCCGCATTTCCCATGCCACCTGCAGTACAAATAGAAATCAGGCCGCGCCCCTTACGATGTTGATGTAAGGTTTTAGCCAAAGAAGCAACAATTCTTGCGCCGGTTGCCGCAAAAGGGTGCCCTAAGGCAACACTGCCTCCTTTCACATTCATTTTTGTTCTATCAATAGGGCCGAGCGCTTTTTCAAGCCCGAGTACTTTTTTACAATAGTTATCACTTTCCCAGGCTTTGAGGGTGCATAGCACTTGTCCGGTAAAGGCTTCGTGAATTTCGTAAAAATCAAAATCTTGCAACGTTAAGTGATGGCGTTTAAGCAACTCGCTTACGGCGAGGGTTGGCGCCATTAATAAGCCATCGCCGCCCACAAAATCAACGGCAGCCACTTGCGCATCGATAAAGCGTGCCAGGGGAGGGTGGCTATTTTCACGCGCATACGGCTCGCTGGTTAAAAACACGGCGGCACTGCCGTCCGTGAGCGGGCTACTGTTGCCCGCCGTCAGTGTGCCTTTTTCGCTGGTATCAAATACCGGTTTTAAAAGCGCCAGTTTTTCTAAGTTTGGATCTTTGCGTAAAATACCGTCCATCACTACTTCTTTAAATTCAAACAGCAGATCGCTATAAAACCCTTCTTGATAGGCCTTGTATCCATTCACATGGCTGATAAAAGCAAGTTCATCCTGTGCTTGGCGCGTAATTTCCCACTCTTGAACCATGGCTTCACAATGCTCACCCATGGAGAGATGGGTTCTAGGTTCAACAACCGCCGGGATCACCGGCATAAAATCACTCAATCGAATGCAAAAGAGCGCTTTAATTTTTTGCCAAGTGGTTTTAGCTTGGTGTAAATCAAGTAATTTTTGAGCAAGCACACGTTTGGTCATCATGGGAAGATCGCTATTCGTATCTACCCCAGCAGCAATACCACAGTCAATTTGGCCATGGGCAATTTTAAGCGCAATGAGTAGCGATGTTTCAAGGCTAGTGCCACAGGCGCGTTGCAAGGTAAAGCCAGGGGTGAGGGGGGAGAGGCTTGTTCCTAACACACACTCACGCGCTAAGTTCCAGTTGTTAGCACTATTCATAACAGCGCCCAAGCCCACATCACCAATCACCCTGCCGGTTAAGTCAAATTTATTAACTAAGGCTTCTAGTGTTGCTGTCATTAATTCTTGTGTGGTGACATGCCGATAATTTGTCATCGATTTTACGAAAGGGGTTCTTATTCCCCCTGCCACATAGACGGGACGGGTTTGCATTGCCTAAATCCTTTTATGACTGCTTTCCTAGCAAAAATGCTAACTATATTACGCCTTTTATGCAACCACCTTACAACGCTCCTTAGTACTGTGGCTTCCCAACAACGAAATATTGAGCACCCTCAGAAGGTTATGATAAGGTGCAAGGCAGGTTGTAAGTTTAGGAAACGAAGAACATGACGGTTTATAATACAATTTTACTCGCAGTTGATTTACATCCTTCCTACGATGAATACACAGCAAAGCGTGCTTATGAGTTTGCCAAAGAAAGAAATGCGAAGTTATACATTATTCATTGCGTAGAGGGTATTCATGCCTATGGCGCTGCGCAAGGTTATCAACTTATTATGGAAGTTGAGCAGCAAATTGAACAAGAAGCTAAAAAAGCGCTGACAGATTTATCGCAAAAATATGGTATTCCAACTGAAAATCAATTTATTGCCAGTGGCCCAGCCCAGAAAGTGGTAGTTGAAAAAGCAAAAGCATTGAAGGCCGATCTGATTATTGTTGGTGGCCACGGCAGACATGGGATCAGTTTGTTATTTGGTTCAACCGCCGATGGCATTATGCATCACGCAGAATGTGATGTTCTGGCCATTCGAGTTAAGGATTAAAAAATAATTTAAGCACTAGCGTTAAGCAAGCACTCTACTGAACGGCGCTGTTTATACTTGATGGCTTCATCAAGTGCCGTATAGCCTGCGCCATCTTTCACATGATAATCAGCGCCCTGGCTGAGCAGCTCTTTAATAATATCAGTGTGTCCAAATCGTGCTGCGCAATGTAAGGGCGTATGGCCAGTGCAATCTTGTGCATAGATGTTAGCGCCTTTAGTTATTAAGAGCTTCACCACATTAATATCGCCGCTATAAACAGCTTTATGTAAAGGCGTGATCCCACCATGAGCTGTGGCATTAATAGGCAAACCAACAGTCAGTAAATATTTAACGCAATCAATATGGGCGTGCAGACTGGCATGATGTAATAAGCTATATCCTTCATCACAGGGCTTATCAATATCATGGCCTTGAGAAATTAAGGTTCTTAAGGCTTCTTTATCACCACGGATAGCGGCTTGATGTAACAAAGAATGCGCCGATTGTTCACTAAAGGCAGGCTTTTGCTGTTTTCCTTTATGTGTGTTTAACCAACACAGTGGCCAATTGATCCAATAATGAATATAAGATAATGCAGTCAACATGGGGTAGGTAACGCTTTTATGTGAAACAAGCTGCATTATAAGTTATTTGCAAAAATGGGGGCCAGAATTAACCTCCAAAAGGCAGCAGTGAGCAGATAAAATAGAGAAAGGTTCCTGATTTATCCAAGAGGGCCGGCACAGAGGCCAGCCCCTACAGCCTCACTAGAGCAAAGCAGGTGCGGGAGGATTAAAAGGGGAGAGGCAGTGTGGAGGAATGGGCCCAGAGAAAGGTCCTTGGCAAGAAGGCGCTATGCTCATGTATTGAACAAGGCTGCCGCCCGCTTCGCTTAGGGCTTCTACAAACACACTTACCTCAATTTGACCGTTTAAAAGTCTTGTTACCAAATTTGCAATCGCGGGCGGTAAGGTTGGTGTTGGAACATTAATGGAAACAAACGTGAGGTTAACACCGTCACCACCAGAGATCTGATTTGTTTCTAAAGTAGACAGTTGTTTCATACTTAACCTCCATTGTTAATGTAAACGTGTGCGAATAAAATTATCGAGCTCATCAAAGACATCTGTTTTGAAATACTCTTTCCAAAAAGTAACATTAAAGGGGCCGTCTTGCCTTATTTTTTGATTGCGGGCTTCAATGGATTGCGGATCAACGGCTTGCACGGCACGTTGTTGTACAAAGTTAGATAACGTTTGGATCTCTTGCATGGTTTTAAATCTAAAAGAATCATAAAACTTGATAATTTGTTCGGTAGAAAAGGCATGAAAAGCATTTAGCAATTTTGCAACAATCACCCCATCTTCTATGCTCATGGCGCCACCTTGCTGATAAGTAGGAGCACAAGCATGCGCTGCATCACCAATAAACAAAACATGTTTCATTTGGTGGGAATGGGTTTTAACTTCACGTACCGTTTCTAATTGATCTGGGATCAACTGATGCGGATCGATGATTTGATCTAAAGCAAATTTTACTTCTTTACCCATATGTTCAAAATGCGATTTCATAAAATGAACCGATTTGCGTTCATCTTCAGAAATGCCTTTGGGTGGTGTTAATACACAGGCATAGCAATAAGCTTCCTCATTACTAACAGGAAAGAGTAAAAACAAACAACCGGTCCCTAACACATAAGTGGGGTGCAATAAGGTGGCTTGTTTTTTAATTAAGAAACGCCAATGGGTGATCCCAAGTGAGAGTGGGGGCTCATCCACTTCTAAATGAGAAAGTTTGCGTACATGTGAACGAATGCCATCTGCGCCAATGACTAAGTCAAATAATTCTGTGGTGTTATCACTGAAGGTCACTTCAATTTTATCGTTCACTTCTTTTAAGCCAAGCAAGGTGATCCCCATGTGAATTTTATTTTCTATGGCCGGTGTTACTAACACATGGTGTAGTTTGGCGCGCGTAATTCCTAAGAAAGGGAATTTTTTGGGGTGTAAGGGATCGGTTGGTTTTGCGCTAAGCTCGTTCATATTTTCATCAACAAAGACAATTTGTTGGACATGAAACGCATTTTTACGCACTTTTTCAAAGAGGTTAAGTTGATCTAAAGCACTCACAGCATTGGCGGGTAGGGCAATACCAGCGCCTTGTGGGGCAAATTCACGTTGCCGCTCGATGATTTTGTAGTCGACACTGGTTTGACAAAATTGCTCTAAGGCATTGGCTAAACTTAAGCCGGCAATGCCGCCACCGACTATCAGTACTTTACGCTTTGACATGTTCCTCTCCTTCACTCACAACACTATAACGAGTTTTAAAGGGAGCGGAAAGGTGGCGAGCCACAGAAAAAAATAAGAATACTAACTCAGATAGCGGAAAGAACTAAAAATGAAAAGAACGATTTTAGGCGCGGGCATTATCGGCATGAGTACAGGTTATTATCTTAGGTTTGACGACATTTTGACTATTTATAGGCGTGATGCGAGTACTGTCGCTAGATGCCGACAGCCCTGGCCGGTTCTTGGCTTTGTAAAAAAATTACCCCTGGATGACAATTGGTATTGCAATTAGAGTCATTATGCCTACAATCAAAATGTAATTACTGACTCTTATCGTTAAGGTCTAGAGGATGAATCTACAAAGAGCGCTCCCATTTTCTCGCCTTGTGCAATTCGCGCTGGTTTTTCCAGGAAAAATAGCCTCAAAAAGCGCGGGCGTGGCGCCTGCCTATACTACTAATATAGATTCACCTTCCCATTCCTTGGTCATTGCGCAAATTTTGTGGTTTGGCATTGGCGTGACCTTGTTCTCAGATACCGCCGAAAAGATTTTGAACTGGCCTCACCTGTTGGTGGTGGCGCTATCCTCGTTGCTGATGATTGCCAGCGCCTGGTTTAGCTTGCGTGCGCTGTTGGTGCTGTGCTTGGCTACCTTGCCGGGCATACTGTCGGCTTTATATTTTTCGTTAAAGCACCAGGTGCCGGGCACGGAAGGCTTGGCGTTATGGACACAAATGATCAGCATGAAGTCGATGGAGTACATTAGCGGCTTATTGATCATGATGGGTTACTGTATTCGCCCACAAGCTCAGCCCAATAGCAGCACAAAGAAAATGAATTGGTCAACGGTGTTGGCCTGCTTAGGATTTGTGTTGGGCAATGCCCTGGTGATTGCTTCTAGCATGAAAGTTTCGATGGCCGACAACCAGGTTAGCTTCTCTACTGCCTTGGCAGAGCAGGGTTCAACGATAGTCGGGTTGCTGTTGCTGGGGTTTAGTGCGCGTTCAGCTAATGCCCAAAAGTTAAGCCAGCTTGGGAATATTCTCTCGCGGTTTACCAAATTCCCGCTTAAGGGATTGGTCGTTATAGTGGGGGTGAGCTGCGCCATTTTTACAGACTGGTTTTCACAATACCTATACGGCTGGCTTTATTATGCCAGCTCGCTCTTTCCACCGCTCGCAATGATTATTGTGAGTAAGTTCCTTTTCCGCCAGCCTCAGAGCCAGCCATAGAACAGCATTTGACACCCGAAATTATTAGAAGGATAATCCCGCCCTTGTGCGCCCGTAGCTCAGTTGGATAGAGTAACTGGCTTCGAACCAGTTGGTCGGGAGTTCGAGTCTCTCCGGGCGCGCTCCGCCTTCGCCTAAAAGGCTACGGCGTGATCGCTAAGGGAATTAGCTAAAGATTTTTAATGCTCTGTGCTTTGGGCGGAGCGCGCCACGCCGTAGACATGCGTAAGCATGCGAAGGCGGGCAGCAGATGGAATTGCACGATTATGAAGTACGTCTATATCCTTCAGAGTATCTCGCATCCCGAGTCATTTTACGTTGGATCGACGCTTAATTTAAAGCGCCGATTAAATGAACATAACTAAGGACAGTCTACATACACCAATCAGCTAAAACCCTGGAAAGTCGAAACCTACATAGGCTTTTCCGATCATCTCAAAGCCAATAAATTTGAGAGTTATTTAAAATCAGGCTCTGGAAGAACGTTTACCAAAAAGCATCTTTAAAACCTATTTTTACGTGTACCCCCCCCCATAAATATTGATATCTAACTTACAAAGGAGGAGACTAAATGTGTTGTAGGCAAGAATAAAAAGGGTTAGTCACAGTTATCCTTGAACCTATCTAAACCTTCCTATATATTTTCAATATGAATAGGTTTGTATCTGTTGGTGAAGCAGCTAAATATCTTGGGGTATCTATCTCAACGTTACGCCG
>CAZHSJ010000024.1:0-18986 GCA_964535225.1 Uncultured Candidatus Berkiella sp.
AAAGTTTGTTTAAACTGTGGTAATAATAAGTCAGGTAAACTATGGCCCTGTAAGTAGTTCTGTTCAAGAGTAGAAATAGGTTTTTGTGAAAAATCATATGCTAATGATTCTGTATTAATATATCTTAGGTTATTATCATTATTTTCTGTGATAGAAAGATCAAGTTTAACACCATATTGACAACATAGCGCTTTTAAATCAAACATATGCGTTTTATCTAACTGATTCTTGAGCTTATTTCCAAAATCTTGGTTTGTTTTAAAATGATCAAATTTTTCCTTAATAAAAGCTTTTAAGCCTTCATCATCGCCTTCATTAATCATCTTTGCAACTTTCTCATTCGAAACTTTATCATTTTGATCAAACTGCCCTGCTAAATAAGCCGAAAATGAGGAAACGACTGCTTTCCTAAAATCCTCAGGATTAAAAACAGTATGCACAAGCTCCTTTTGTACAGCCATGCGCTGCGCTTCGGCATCTTTAGCTTTTGGATCGATAGATTTTAGCTTAACGGCACATTCTGCAAAATCAGCTTGGCGTTGCATGGAAATTCTTGAATCAGGATCAAAATTTACAAGACGTTTGTATGTTTCTATTTTTCCTTGGATGGTGGTGTTATTTGTTGCAGCGCTTATGCGTTCAATAGGTCTTGCCGCTTCTGCTTTTTGCCTTTGGGCTTGATCATCGTCAAGACGAAAAGCTGACATAATCTTTGCGCCCTCTTTAATTTGAGCCATCTCTAAAAAAGTAGCATAAGCTTCTTTGTAGTGATCTGCCAAGTTACCAAGTATACCTATAGCTTCATGAAATTCTTTAGATAGCGCTGGATCACTTGCAATAGCTTTAAAAAAAGCCTTCTCAATTGCTTTTTTATCATCTGTGTTAAATTCTTTAAAACCATCATTTTCAAATGATTTCACTAATACTTTTAATAAAACATCTCTTACTCTATCTGCGCCCTTAAGCTCTATATTTCCTAATATTTTTTTAAATTCAAAATTAATAGAAGTAATATCTGCTATTGTTAATTTACCTTCATTTTGAGATCTGTATTCATTAACCTTTTTAATTAAAGCATATAGGTCTTTTACATCTACCCCTAAGCTAAGTAAAAACCCTTGCGGATCTGTTTGAGGTTGAGGTTTATTTGGTGCCAAAACACTATTGCTTCTGGCCCTTGTTTGTGTTTGTTTAGGTGAACTTGTACCGAGTTTCAAGTGTATACTCACTTATTGATAAACTTATGCCCTACACCTTTATGGCAATAAGAAATAACAAAAAGTTCATTTTATCTATTTCACACGTAATATCATAGCGTTTTTGTTTTAAGCTTGGGTTTTATACCCTAACTAAAGCGATGAAGCGATATGCAGGTAGGTTTCTTTGACGGTGGGGTATAGCTTTTCCAAAGCTTTGTACTGCGCTAAAACCGTATCGATATTTTTGGTTAACGTCGCATTTTCAAGCTCAGTGCATTTATCAGCGAGTGCTATTGCACCCACATTAAGGCTATTCCCTTTTAAGGCATGTGCAATTTTACGCGTTTTCTCAAATTCCTGGCTTTGTATAGCAAGATTAAGCTCTTTGTCTTTATTCTCAAATTCCTGAAAATACAGCAATACAAAATCATCAAACCCCTCATTAAAAAGGGATTTGAGATTTCGTACTTGATCTTCATTAATTAAGGTAGGCATTATTCTACTGTAAACAGTTCGTCTAGTTTAGTTATAACAAGAATTTTCTTAACATCGGGATTGCAATTAATAATCCTAATGTTGGCACTATCACCACCTGCATGATCTCTTAGTGCTAATAACATCCCTAAAGCAGAGCTATCTAAATAATCAGATTCTTTAAGATCAACTGTATAGGATTTAGGGTTACCATGCTGCCCTTCATAGGCATTTCTAAATAGTTGCAGCGAACTAAAATCAAAGCGCCCTTGAACGCTGATAACCAGTTCTTGACCATCACTCGATATTGCTGATTTGATTGCCATAAGACGCCTCTGTAAATCAAATAAGGTTTAATAGAACGTACTATTCCATAGTACCTATTCGGTATAGATCATAATTACCTTTAATGCTATTACCCACCTTGAATAATATCACTGCTATAAATCACGCTGTTTATATTAGTAGGTTTTTAATGCTGATTTGGTGATGTATTATTTTTTAGCAAATTATACAAATCCGTTGCTTGCTGCATTTCCTTTTTATCAAGCGCTTGCTCTAATACTTTTTTTTCTTTATTAATTAAATTATTCATGTTTTCAAGCTTCTTTTTTGCCATTTCTATGTCTTTTAACCATTTTTGATGCACCGCTTTGCACCTTTGAACCACGTCATTTTGTTGTAAAATTGCATTTTGAAGCTGCTGAAAAAACTGTTGATATTGCTGATACTTTACTGCTTGAATAGTAACTGAACCTGAGGTTAATTTAGCCCTGTATTCATCAAGGCAATTTTTAAGCAAATCATGTTTTTTTATTTCCTCGTCAAGTTTAATTTTACAAGCAATGGCCTTTAATTGCAGAGATTTTTCATGTTTTTGCAACAAGAATACCAGTTTTGAAAGTTTATTGATTTTATCCATTTATTTTATCTGAAGCAGGTTTTGCAAAGCACTCGAATTCTTTCAAGAGTTTTTTACAAGAATCAAAATCAACTTTAATATTAGCTTCTTGTTGTAAAAAAGCATACATTTGCGGCCTTAATTGCAATACCAAATCCATTTCTGGATCAGATCCTTTTTGGTAAGCGCCTAAGGTGATATAGTCTTTGTTATGACGGTATTTAATAAAGGCTTTTTTAAAGGCTTTTGCTAATTTAAGGTGTTCATTATCAATCACCCTATCCATGACCCGGCTAATGGATAATTCAATATCTATGGCAGGGTAATGCCCCTCTTCTGCAAGATGTCTTGATAAAACGATATGGCCATCTAATATTCCACGTGCGCAATCTGCTACTGGATCATGTAAATCATCACCTTCGGTTAACACGGTGTATATGCCAGTGATAGAAGAATCGTTGGTTGTGCCATTACCCGCCCGCTCAATGAGTTTTGGGATCCTAGCAAAAACGGAAGGCGGATACCCTTTAGCGGTTGGCGGCTCACCTAACGCCAAGCCTAATTCTCTTAGTGCGTGCGCATAACGCGTGATAGAATCCATCAGCAACAGCACGCGTTTATGCTTGTTTTTAAAAAACTCCGCAATGGACGTTGCTGTTTCTGCTGCTTTAATCCTTGATAAGGGAGAACTATCCGCAGGAGCAGCAATAATCACTGTTTTTTGTAACGCTTGAGGCCCTACATTTTCTTCAATAAACTCCTTTACTTCTCTACCACGTTCGCCAACTAAGGAAATTACAACCACATCTGCATGAGCATATTTCGTTATCATGCCCAAAAGAATACTTTTACCCACCCCTGTGCCTGCAAATAATCCAACCCGCTGCCCTCTTCCTAGGGTGAGTAAGCAATTAATTGCTTTAACACCAACATCAAAAGGTGCATTAATCAAAGCGCGGGATAAGGGATTAATAGGTTGAAACTTAATCAAGGTTGGTGTTACATTTTGTAGCTCACCTTTATTATCTAATGGTTTTCCTTCGGCATTTATCACTCTACCTAACAACCCCTCACCTAAGGGAATTTTTGGAAATTCATTTAATTGAATAATGCTAGCACCAGGTGCAAGTCCTACCACATCTTCTGATGTCATTAAATAAGTTATTTCAGATTGAAAACCAATGACCTCAGCAATTATATGTGTGTCATCTTGGCATTCTAATTTGCAAAGAGAGCCTATTTTCGCCTTTAAGCCTGTTGCTTCAATAAGAAACCCAGATATACGATGAACTTTCCCTGATATCGTAAAGGGGAGCCATTCATTCATGTTTTTAAGGTGTGGTAAACTTTGAGGACCATCTTTCATTTACTTATTTGTTCCTAGCAAATCATCTTTGGTTTCATTTATTAAATTTAATAAAGCATCATGTAAATTAAATTCTAAGAATTGCCTATCTGATTCAATTTTAAAATTAAAATCATTTAAACTATCGTCTTTTTCAAAAACAACACGTTTGGATTGTGTTTGATTTGACAATTGATTGAGTAAATTTTGACTACAATATATTTTCAAGGAGGAAGCTTGATTATCAATTATATCCATTGCTCGATTAACAATATTTAAAAGCACAGCATCTGAAACAGAAACTTTCTCCATAATTATTTTTTCACAAATCAGCACTGTAAACTGATGTAACTTTTGAGAAAATTGTTCATCCAGAGAATTTTTAAATGCATTAAGCTCGCAGATCAAGGCGCTAAGTTGAGTTAGTTTCTTATTAACTTCATTTGTACCTTGCGCAAGCCCCGCATCATATCCCTTTTTAAATCCGTTATTAAAATCTGCTTCTAATTGTATTTGTGCATTTTTTGCAAACGTTACACTCTTTGCTTTTAGTTTTTTTTGGGTTGTATGCTTTGAATGATTTTGTAATCCAAATTCAGGCAATAACCATTGCACAGAATCATTTTTAGAAGAGCCTTGCGACATGCTAGATCATCTCCTCACTCTTTGAGCCCATCATAATCTTGCCTTCATCTGCTAGATTTTTAGCAATAACCAGCACTTCTTTTTGAGCTTTTTCAACTTCACTAATACGTACAGGCCCCTTTGCTTCTAAATCGTCTTTTAAAAGAGCAGCTGCACGTTTAGACATATTTTTAAATATTTTATCCTTTAACTCTTGATCAGCACCTTTTAAGGCAACAACCAATGTTTCTGTTTTAACTTCACGAAGCAGGGTTTGTATCCCTCTATCATCAACGGTGAGTAAATTTTCAAATATAAACATGAGATCTTGAATTTGACCTGCGAGTTGTTCATCTTTCTCTCTTAATGCTTCCATTAAATCCGATTCAACACTGGGTTCAACAAAATTTAAAATACTCGCTGCACATTTTATGCCGCCAACAGGCTTTGGCTGAACCACTTTAGGTGTTGCGGATTGCCTTTCCATCATTTTGTTTAATTCTTCTAATGCCGCAGGTTGAATTGATTCCTGCATGGAAATTCTCAACACTAAATCGAGCCTCACTTTTTCATCTAAACACATGAGAACCTGTGCCGCCTGCTCTGGCTCTAAGAAACTTAATATAATAGATTGTACCTGTGGATGTTCTATGTGAATGAGCTCAGCTATTTGTTTGGGATCCATCCATTTTAGTGTTTCAATACCTTTAGTGTTGGAGCCTACCAAGATTTTATCGATAATAGAATTTGCTTTTTCTTCACCTAACGCTGTGATCATTACCTTTCGAATTTGTTCGTCTTTATTCAACCCGATGCTTGTTTGTGTTTCGTTTTCTACAATAAAGTCGTTGTATATTTGATTAACTGTTTTATTGTCAACATTTTCTAGGGTAGCCATTGCCTCCCCTAACTTTTGAACTTCTTTGGGTCTCAAAAATTTGATTAATTTAGCTGCATCTTCTGATGCAAGACTCATTAAAAAAATTGCAGCTTTATTAAGAGATTCTGACTCATGATCCTTTTTCATTCTCTATCCCTACCCAACCTTTAATCACTTGTGCGGCTTTCTTTGGATCTTCATTTATTAATTCTTTAATTCGAATCTGGTACTCGCCTTCATTTAACTTTCTTCCTTTACTATCCAATAAGATAGTTTGATCTTGCTGTGCAATTTGCTTCATTAGTCTTTGTTTAAAACTTGAAATGCTGGTTAAATTTTTAATAATAGGTCTTAAGACGACTATTATTAACGTTAGCAACAGTAATGCTGCCAATATCTGCTTAATAACCGTGTAAATAAGTGGGTTATCAATTAAACTAGGTTTTGGCAACGGTTCAATTGGCTCTGCTTGAGCAAATGATGAATTGATAACGGTTACCCTATCTCCACGCTCTTTATCAAAACCAATCGCATCCTTGACTAAACTATCAATTTTAGTAACTTCTTGTTCACTTAGGGGCGTTCTTGTGGCATTACCTTTATCATCGTAGGTGACTTTATCATCAACCACGACCGCAACAGAAAGCTTTATTAATTTACCTGGCACATTAGCCTGATGCTTTATTTGCCTGTCAATTTCAAAATTTCTTGTTGCTTGCTTATTAATACTCATTAACACTGGGTTTTCGACACCTTTTTGTTCTTTGCTTTGTGTTGGTGCGGCAGGCGCTGGTGCTTTTTGTTGTGCATTCGTTGGGGTAGAGGGAGGTTGATTAGATAACGCACCAGGTATACCACCAATGATATCTTCACCTGCTGATTTTTGAATATCTGATAATCGCTCACTTCGAATTGCGGTTTTTTGAGGATCGTAATTTTCAGTTGTTTCTTCAAAGGTGGTGAAGTCGAGTGTCGCTGTCACCTCTGCTTTGACTCTGTCATATCCAAGTATAGGGGAAAGCAGATCATGAATTCGCTTTGAATAGATATGCTCTAATTTATGCGTATAATCCAGCTGCTTGGCTGCTGCTGATATACTATCATTACCTGTTGAAGACAAAAGTTTTCCATTTTGATCAATAACAGTTACATTTTGTGATGACAAACCTTGTATGCTTGAAGCCACCAAATGACTAATGGCGGCAACCTGATCTGAGTCCAGCTTATAACCACCATATATGTCTACAAAAACTGATGCACTAGGTTCTTTTTTATCTTTTACAAAGGTGGATTGCTTTGGGATAGCCAAATGCACTCTCGCAGACTTAATATGCTCAATAGATGAAATTGTTTTTTCTAATTCACCTTGTAGGGCTTTAATGTATCTTGCCCTTTCAATTAACTGACTTGAACCAAAAACACTGTCCTTTTCTAATAGTTCAAAGCCCGTACCCGAATTATTAGGCACTCCTAAGCTTGCTAGTTTTAATCTCGCCTCTTGTATTTTGGTAGAATCCACCATAACAAGGCCCGTACTTTCATCAAGCTTGTATGGGATCCCAGTACGAGCGAGTGCATCAACAACTTCACTAGAATCACGCGTACTCAATTGGCTAAACAAGGGTGTAAAATCTGGTGTTTTTGACCATAAGGCAATATAAATTCCTAAGGCAATACTCGCGGCTAATCCTACTAATAGAATAAGCTGTTTTGCCAAAGGCAAATCAAAAAATCCCTCCGCGGGGTTGCCACCTGATTCTAACATTTTTTCAGCCATGGTGTGCCTCTATTATATTGGCATATTCATAATTTCTTGATAAGCATTGACGAGTTTATTTCTAACTTGTGTCATTGCTTGCAATGATACTGTTGATTTTTGCATTGCTATCATTACTTGCGTTAAATTGACAGATTCATCACCACTTTCAAAACGCTCTGCTATGTTGGTGGCCTCTGTTTGATATTCATTCACTTTATCAATAGCATTTTTTAGCAGGTTACCAAATTCGGTTTGAACAGTAGTTTCACTAACTGGCAATTCATTTCCACGTGCCTTAGCTGCCAAGATCTTCATCTGCAACAACAATTGATTTGTATCAATCTCATTCATGATGATTGTCCTTATGGTAAATCTATCCCTAGCTTCTTCATTCTTGAGAGCTTATAACGTAATGTTCGCGGGCTAATACCTAATTCTAACGCTGTTTCATTACGATTCCCTTTGAATTTTTCAAGTACTTTTAAAATAAGCTCATTTTCAGTTTCAGCCAGTTGTTCATTGAGTGCTTGATTTGATGTTATATTATTGTTGGCTAAGTGGTTTTCAAAAATAACACTCATAGGCTCTATGACATTATTTTTTGAAAGAATCATGGCGCGTTGTATGATATTTTGTAATTCACGAATATTACCTGGCCAACTATAAGACAGCAGCTTTTCTTTCGTTGCATCACTCAGTGAGAAACTTTGATCCTTGGGTGCATATTTTTTAATAAAATAATATGATAATGGTATAATATCACCCTTACGTTCTCTTAAAGGCGCCAAAGTTAGCGGAAAAACATTTAATCTAAAATATAAATCTCTTCTAAATTGACCATTTTCTACTTCTTTACCTAATTGCCGATTGGTTGTTGCAATAATTCTAAGATCAAGTTTAATTATTTTTTTCCCACCAAGCCGTTCCACTTCACGTTCTTGGATCACTCTTAATAATTTTGCTTGAAGACTAAGTGACATTTCTGTAATTTCATCTAATAACAGCGTTCCTGAATTTGCTTGTTCTAATTTACCTGGCGTAGATTGATAAGCGCCTGTAAAAGCACCTTTTTCATAACCAAATAAAATTGATTCAAGCATGTTTTCTGGTATGGCTGCGCAATTTATCGCAACAAAAGGGGCTGCTTTTCTTGGTGAATTATCATGAATTAACCTAGCAAAAACTTCTTTTCCCGTACCACTTTCACCACTAATAAGCACAGAGGCGTCAGAGGATGCCACTTGTAAAGCAAGAGAAACTAACTGATGCGTTGCGTTATCTTCATGGATAATTGTATCAGAGGTTATCTCACTTCTCTTAATATGATTTTTAATTTTTGATATTAATTCATTTGGCTCAAAGGGTTTAGTAACGTAATCACTGGCACCATACTGAATTGCAAGCACGGCATCAGAAATTTTCCCATAGGCTGTCATTAAAATAAAAGGGGTATCAATTCCTTTGCTTTTTGCCAAGTTGAGTAATTCAATGCCACTTATTTTACTCATATTAACATCACTTAAAATGAGATCATAAGCAGCAGATTGTAGTTTTACGAGTGCCATTTCTCCATTTATTGCTGTATCAACTTCAAATTTGGCGTTTTGCAGTGTTAGCTTTAAGGCGTCTTGTAAAGCATAATCATCTTCTACAATCAACACTTTATTTGTCATTGTTTAACCTCAGCGAAGGTAGCGTTATTGTAATTTTTGTAAATTGATTTAATTCTGAACTAATCTCTAAATTCCCTTGGTGCGCATCAATAATTGAGCGCGCAATTGATAATCCTAATCCATTGCCATCGCGTTTTGTTGTAAAAAAGCCACTCTTGATTTTATGCAGATTTTCAGAGGATATCCCCTTCCCGAAATCGACCACATCCAACTGAATCACAGAACCTTGCTTACTAATAACGATATCGATATATTTATTATCCACGCTGGCTTGTATTGCATTTTCGACAATATTACTAATTGCGCCCTTTAATGCGGATTTATTCCCAAGCACTAACATATCTGTTTCAATAGTAGTTAATTTAAATTTAAACTCAGGATATAGTGCTTTAAAATTATCTATGATATTACGAAGCTCCATTACAAGATTAATTTTTTCACAGATAGCATCTATACCTTTATGAACTAACAACACACTATCAATTTGCTGCTTAATATTATCTAACTGTTGCTTAATTTTTTCTTGGTGTTGTAGTAAAACTGATTGAGACATCGCTGCTGACAAATTGGCTGTATAAAGATAAGCCGCAGATAAGGGGGTGCGTAATTGATGAGCAAGCGTCGCTGATAATTTTCCTATTGAATTTATGTTTTGAATGCGCATCCACGATTCATTGTTTTCTTTTATTTCAGACTCATCAACCAGTAATATCATTTGACCATCATTATTGGGTAAGGATTGTGTTTTTAGCACAATATAGCGTTCTTTGTGTGTTAGTAAATAATGCCCATTATCACAGGTTGATTTAACATTACTGAGCAATACATCACACCATTTGTCCTTTATTTCTATGTGAAACAATACTTTCGCCAACTGGTTGGCATAAATAACCACACCATGCGTATCTATTAATAAAATCCCAACAGGCATGGCCTCAAACCAAGGCACCATGCTCACCTTTGAAGATTCCTGCGAGGTTAGTACTGTTTGTGCACTCATATTTACTTATATTTCAACAAAGTATGTTAGTCTGTGCAAAACCTATACCAACTATATATATCTATATATTTCAATTAGTTAGAAATTGAAATGCAATGATGTCAATTTATTGTCAGAAATCCGGCTAATTTATTTTACAATGTTAAATTTTTTCATTTTTTCGATGAGCGTAGTGCGACGCATACCGAGCTTTTCGGCAGCATGGGAAACGATCCCTTTCGTATTATCGAGGGCTTCTTTAATGAATTTAAGCTCAATATCATAAAGCATTTCTTTAAGATTAACGTTATTTTGAGCACTTAAATGATTTACCATAACAACTTCCGAGAGTTGTGAATTTTTGAGTATGGCACTGTCGCTTTGCGTATCAAATTGATATTTTTCTGGTAATTGTTCTTTGTCTACTATTTGATTAGGATAAAGAACAATAAGCCGCTCAATTAGATTTGATAATTCCCTAATATTTCCATTCCATCTGCCATTTTTCAAAGAATCTATGGCGCGCTGACTTAGTTTAATTTCATTGCCAGATTCTTCTTTAAATTTTTTGATTAAATCATTTACTAAATACGGAATATCTTCAAGTCTTTCGCGTAAACTTGGCATTTCAATGGGGAAAACGTTTAAACGGTAATAGAGATCCTCTCTGAAAGTGCCTTTTATTATTTCTTCTTCTAAGTTTCTGTGCGTTGCCGCAATGATTCTAACATCTATCTTAATCGATTTATTACTCCCTACCCGCTCAATGACTTTTTCTTGCAGCGCACGAAGTATTTTCACTTGCATTGCTAAAGGCATATCACCTATTTCATCTAAAAAGAGTGTTCCGCCATGAGCCAACTCAAAGCGCCCCATTCTAGCGGTGATAGCACCGGTAAAGGCCCCTTTTTCATGCCCAAACAACTCGCTCTCCAACAGATCAGTTGGGATGGCCCCGCAATTAACCGGTACAAAAGGTTTATCTTTACGATTTGAAAGCGAATGTATTAACCTACCTACAATTTCCTTACCCGTTCCAGATTCGCCTGTGATAAGAACATTAACATCAGTTGTGCTTACTTGATGAACAATTTTTTTTAAATGAACAATTTTATCGCTCATACCACTAATTTCAACGGATTGCACGATACTGTTCGTATCATCAGCCATGATGGGTTTCCTAGAGTTTAAAGACACCAGATCTCTTGTTGTTATCTTTAAGTCAAAAAATGCTTAGTTAACTAATAGTAGTTAATCACGGAGGCTGTCAAATATTTGTCAGAAAATATAGGCTGATAATTTAATGAGGTGTTAATAAGGTGATTGATAGGTTCTCGTTGCCTTTAAATGTACTCGCGCATTTTTAATGTTTTGTGCTAGCTCAGCATGTTTTAATTCAACAAGCGCATTTAATTCATTAATTTGATCAATGAGTGTTACAATTGTTGCATTATCTTCGTCTGTTTTGACAAAATAGGTATTTATCTCAGAAAACAATTCAATAAATTCATCAAGTTGATTATTTACTAGATAGCCATGAGCGTTTTTAATTGCTAAAGATAATTCATTGATTGTTGTGTTTTGTCTATTGAGCTTGGTCATTGCTTTTAACTATCTCCCCTGCTTTATCCCAACCATCTTTAACAACAGAAAGCAATTTTATGATTTCATCGACCTTATCAATATCGCTGTGTAAATTAGCCTCAAGTAACGTTTTAATCATGTAGGCATAAAGTTCATTTAAATTATCTGCGATGTCACCGCCTTCTTCTTTATTAAGGCTGGTTTGTAATGCTTCAATGATAGATAGCGCCAAACTGATATTAAGTCCTTTATCGTGAATATCATTTCTCGCCATGGAGGCTTTAGCAAAAGCAAGCTTTTGCAAAGCATTTTCCATTAAGATTTGTACAAGACGATGCGGATCGGCATCCACAATGCTTGTTTGAGAGGAAACTGTTTGATATTGTTTTGCAGCTCTGTTTGGGTGCATGTTTAGTCCTTTATTTATTTTTTAAACATCATTGGATCTGGCAACTTATCCAATTGTGTTTCAAGAAAGTCACTGAGGGATTTTAACTGAGCCACAACAGCATCCATGGCAGTAAATTGTGCCAGCAGACGCTTTTCTAGGCTGATTAAATGTCTTTCCAAGCTAATACGTTGCTCTGTTATTATTTTAATACTATTTCTTAACCCATCTTCCTTTGATTGAATAACACCATTTACCTCAACATATTGATCAACCAAGACTTCCATTTTATCCAACACGCCATCATCTTTTTCCATAAACAAATTACCAACGGCTGTAAAGTTATTGTTAATTGCGTCGGTTAGTTTGCTGTCATCGATGCTGAGTTTTCCTGTGTAAATATCTGAGGTAATACCTATTTGCGACAAGGTTTTATAGCCTGCTGGCTGTGTCGTTATTACATCAGTTAATATTCGTCTTAACTGAAATTCGATGCTTCGTAATGTCGCATCGCCAATTAAAACGCCCATTTCATCTTTGCTGTCTTTGCTATCGTATTTTGTTAGATTGGAAATAGATTCAAAGACGGTATTATAGCTATCAACAAATTGATGAATGGCATCCTTAGCACTTTGATAATCTACAGCGATAGATAACGTAATAGGATCGCCTACATTCGTACTGATTAAATCAAATGAAACTCCTCTAATAGCATAATCTATGGTATTAGAATTGCTTTCAATCGTAACCCCATCAATTTTAACAAGGGCATTTTGCGGGGGTTGTAACGTAGTTAAATTTGGGCTGGCTAATCGCGATAATCCGCTCGGATCTGCATTGTTACCATCGTTATCGTTTGAGACTGAGACCGTAAAAGCATTGTTGATGCCTGTTTTAGATGAAAAGACAATTTTAGTACCTGTTTCTGACGAGATTAAACTTGCGCTAATCCCGGTACTGCCTGTCGCGGCATTAATCGTATCATGGATACCTTCTAGCGTTTTATTTGAATCATTAATATCAAAAGAATATTGTGCGCTTCCAATGGTAAAAGTTAGAGTACCTGTTCCAACAATAGAATATTCATAGTCAAAATCGATTGATCCGGATTTTTGCGCAAACGCAAACTGGCTTACCTCAATGGAGTAGTTGCCAGCAGAGGCTTGTGCTGAGGCCGTTGCCGTAATAACTGGTTTGTTGTTGGCCAAGGTAGCGCTTGCACTACGTAATTCAAATTTATTAATGCTTTGAAGCTCATTGATTTTATCTAAAAAATCAGACATGGCTCCTTTTAAGGTACCATAACCTGTTATTTTAGCTAAGGAGGTTGCCTCGTCATAGTCAAGCTTTTTAATTTTATCTTTACTTTCTGCTTCAAGGAGGTTATCAACAAGTTCTCTTACATCTATCCCTGAACCAACGCCTGCTGAAGATATTTGCATGGAAAGTCCTATTATTTCATGTAACATAGTCAAAGCACAGTCAATTTTTATTGCCTTTGAGAACGGCCTCTGCGCTATACATCTCTTTCAACCAAAGTTAGTTTATGATTACGCAAATTTCGAGCCACTTCTTCTAGCTCTTCTATTGTCAGATGTTTTACCAATTCTTGGGTTTTTGAATTAATAATTCTTAATGTTAACAGATCGTTATTTTTTTCAATTAATACAAGCAGATACTGTCCAAAACTGGTAAAATACGCATTAACCTCATTTACTAAATCAAGTATTTGCTTTTCGCTATATGTTGCTGCTTGTTTTGTTGTTTGCTTTCCTTTTTGCGGCAATTCCTTAAACTCTGCGGCGAGTTTTTTCCTGTATTTATCATCAGATTGTAACTGATTTGCCGGATATGATGATGGTACAACTCTATCCATACAATACCCCTATTAAAAATAAGGCACCCATAAGGGTGCCTTAAATACAAACGGAACTATAACTTACTTCAATAAGGCAAGTACGTTTTGTGGCAATTGGTTAGCTTGCGCTAAAATTGCGATACCTGCTTGTTGCAGAATTTGAGCTCTTGTGAGATTTGCTGTTTCTGCAGCGAAATCCGCATCAAGAATTCGTGATCTTGCAGCTTGTAGGTTTTGAACGTTATTTGCGATATTTGAAATGGTACTGCTGAATCGGTTTTGCACCGCACCGAGCTGAGCACGGACGGTGTTAACTTGGTTCAAGGCACCATCTAATATTGAAATTGCCGCATTCGCACCTGCCTGTGTGGATACGTCAATTGAGCTTACATTGTGTAACGTTGACGCGTTTGCAGAGCTTGCAGCACCCGAGAACAACGATGTACCGGTTGATGCACTTCCTGAAATGCTTGAGGTAACGTTAAAGGTTGATGAAGAGCTAAATTCGATTTCACCACCAATAACGGTAGAGTTGAATCGACCTCTTTCACCACCCGCAAACAACGTAACCGCTGTACCACCTGAGTTATGAGAAGCATTCCCAGTAACCAAAATGGATTGTTCCACTGGCGCACTAACCGCACTACCTGTGCCAGATACTGCCGAAACAGCAGGCGCTGCATAGTTAACAGCTGCACTGTGACTGAAACCTTCAATCACAACGTCTTTACCTGTTGCATGGGTTAGGATAATTTCAGAGTTATTAACCCCCAATGCAGCGTTAATACTGGTTGTACCCGCAACGTTGTTAATTGCATTCACCAACGCGCTTAAGTCACTGGTGGTTACTGTAGCAGTAACCGCAGCGCCGGTAGCTACGTTATCACCATAGAGTGTAAAACTTACCGTACCATTGGCTGAAAGGGTTGAAAGCTTAACTTCTGTTGAAGCATTGGCATTCACACCGGTTGACCCAGAAACAGCATTGACTGCTTGGGCAATACTATCAGCTGCTTGGTTAGCCGTAACAGCAACCGTCGCTGAACCTGCGCTACCAACCACAGTTAAGGTTTGGGCCCCAATGTTATTGGTTTTAACCGTCGCAGTGGTGGTTGAGTTATTAACGAGATCGCGAATGTTACCTGTACCAACAGCAACCGTTGTTGCAGCAACAGCAGGGATAATGGTAGCGTTACTACCGATAATGCTGAAACCTTCATTCATGCCGATGTCAACACGACCACCAAAGGTGGTTGATTGAGCAGCAACTAAGGTTGTCGCAGCACCGCCACGCAAACCAACCATATCAAACACACCGGTACCGCCAGCGTTAGCAAATACCATATCACGACCATCTAAGCCAATAACTTGTACGGACGTACCATTACTAACGGCATAGATCCCTTGACCTTGTAAGGTGGCATTCGCATTGATAGCGGTTGCTATCGAGTTAGCCGTTGTTGCAGCGCCTGAATCAATTGCTTGGCCATTCAAGGTAATGTCGGTAGCAGCGTTCATAGCCGCTAAGTTACTGATGGTAACTTCGTTGTAGCCTCTTGCTTTAACACCGGTTAGCGCAGAAAGGTTCGTCGCAATAGTATTAGCTTGATCGTTAGCAGCAACAACAACTGTTTGTGTGTTGGTAGCACCAGCTGCCGTTACGTTAGAAACAGTTAACGTTGTGCCAGTATAACCATTCGTCGCTGAGTTAGCTTGAGCAACCGCAACTTCAGTTCCTAAAGCCGCACCACCAGCACCACCGACAGCACCAATATATAATTGGTTACGGGTAGCGCCTTCTAAACCATTTGGGTTATTTGTGGTAACCGTGTTACTGCCTAATGCCGTAGCACGGGTGTCTTGAATACTAACTGAAATGGTTTGGTTGGCCATTGAACCTACTTGGAACAATGCGTCTTGCAATTCACCATCTAAAATACTTAATCCGTTAAACGTGGTGGTGGTAGCAATACGTGTTAATTCCTGTTTGAGCTGGTTTACTTCATCCTGAATCGCCGCGCGATCAGTTGCAGAGTTAGTACCGTTTGCAGACTGAATGGATAGCTCACGAATACGTTGCAAAATGTTTGTGGTTTCTTGCAATGCACCTTCTGCTACTTGCGCTAATGAAATAGCGTCGTTAGCGTTACGTGATGCTTGGGTTAACCCCTGAATTTGTGAAGTAAAACGAGTACTAATGGCTAAGCCGGCTGCATCGTCCTTAGCGCTATTAATACGTAAACCGGAAGACAGTCTTTGCAAAGAAGTAGCAAGAGCTGCACTTGACTTATCTAAATTTTTCTGAGCATCAATGGATGAAATATTAGTGTTTACGACTTGTGCCATGACATACTCCTGGATAATTTATAATTAGCGGATATACATTATTTCTGATGTATTTACCGCTCCCACGAATTGTATCGCCTATCAAGAGAAATAGTTTAGATAATATTCTTGTCAAATTAACAGGATTTATAAACAGAACATGGTATGAGTTGATGAGGCATTCTATATATATTTGAAATATATTTTTCATATAAATACAATGGAATATTTAACAGATAAACTTATATACTGTTTAACATGATGATATAGCCAGTTAAAAGAATCTACTATCTAATGAAGTAGAATAAACTCAAAGACTGGATCTTAACAAAGCTTTGCTGAGCGGCCTCTAGCGTAAAGGTATACTGGGTTAAGCGGGTAATTGCTTCGCTGTAGTCTAAATCTTCTATTTTGCTTAAGTTTTGCTTGGCAATTAAGTCTAAGGCACTATTAAAGGCTTTGTGGCTTTCGATAATATTTAACCTTGCACCAAGTCTTGCCCTTGATTGTAGCAAGGTTACTTCTGCAAAATCCAAATTCTCTAACCCGACCCCAATGTCATAACTTAACTGAGTTGAGCTACTGTTTGCCAAACTAATGCTGTTGATTAACTCCTTAATAGAGGTGAATATGTCCTGATGTGCTAATGGCTCACATTCAACCCCAAACACATCCCCCGCATTAGGTTGCCCAGTAATAGTAAGCCTAATACCTTCAAACTCTATATTATTTCCCGCAATATAAGGAACATTACTCATTCCTGTTACGGGTTGTGCAGGATCAGCATCGTTGTATACTGTAAAAGTAGTGCCCCCCGCATTAAACACTATAGAATATTTTGCTTGTCTATCTGGGAGATTATCTACTATAACGCCTTGTGATATAACACCCGTACCTGTATTGTTTGAGACATTATACATACCAGGTGTTAAGCCCGCATTTGCTGGCATACTACCTGCAATACTAATTGCATGATGATCGCGCAGGGTAATCGTTGATTTTACAACGTTATTTAACGCGCCTGCGGTCATGTTAAAATTGGTAAAAGAGGCCGTTGCGCCACCTGTGGTTTGTAGTTGAACATTGCGACCATCGTTAGCGGTAAGAATAATATTTGTACCTACACCGCCAGGTTGTGCAGCGCTTACACCTGTTAAGTTTGTTTGGGCATTGATTGCACTGATAATGGAGAGATCGGTACCTGTTGTATCAATGATTGATATACCGTTGATAGTTAATTCCCCAACTCCAACAGTGTTTTGCGTAAAAACACCAAGATTAACCACATTAGGATCAACAGATACTTTAATCCCATGCAAACTATACTGAGCATTAATCGCATTCGCGATTGCTATAGCACTTGCAGCGCTATCGGTTGTAGAAATACCATCTGTTACAGAAGCGCCTATCGCAAATTGATTTAAAATTAAGTCCGTAGAGGTTAATGCATTAAGCGAACCGGCGGGCACCTGAGCGCCAATAGGCGTTGTTATGGCAACCAAGCCATTAACACTATTGGCGATAAGCTTATTGGTAGAAAGGTTGAAAAATAGATCCTTACCTGGATCTGAAATACCAACAAAACTAGACTCTCCAATCATAACGGAACGTTGGCCGTCATCCCCACGATAATAATACTGACCCGCATTATTAACAGCAACGGGCTCTTGAAACACATTATATCCAGAAAAGATGTAATCCCCGTTTGCTGCTCTTGTATTAGCAAGGCTTTTTAACTCATCTAATCTTTCTGTCATTTCAGCCGCAATTGCCTTACGATCAGTGTGACTTAAACTTGCGTTACCTGCCTCAATAGCCAATTCTTTAAGACGTTGATATACCTTAGTTACAGAATCCAAAATGGAATCCTCGTACTGCAAAGTGCTTCCAGCCATATCTAAATTTTTTGTAAATTGTTCTATTTTGCTGCTTTCAAAATGTAAACTAAGGCTTTGCATGGCGCCAATAGGATCATCTGCTGCGGTGAGAATTCTTTTTCCAGATGAAATTCGAGCTTGGGTATTGTTGATAAGATCCCTTTGTGCTGAAAAATTATCTATCACTTTTTGAAAGAAATCTAGCGTTGATACCCGCATATTAACCACCAATTGCTTTTATTAATGACTCAAATACCATTTTTGCAACTACAATAACTTGTGCCGTTGCCTGGTAAGCCTGCTCATATTTAAGCAAGTTTGCCGCTTCTTCATCTAAATTAACACCTGAAATTTCATTTCTTCTCGATTCAATCGCATTCATAATGCTTTCCCTTGATTCAAGATTTATTTCTGCTTGTTGCGCCTCACTTCCCATGCTGCCAACAAATTGCGTATAAACATCTTGAAAAGTAGAGGTTTTGTTTAATAGTGTTTTAGTAAATTGTAAAGCGGAGAGTAATAATCCATTTCTATTATCCCCTTCACTTTCGTCATTATAACCAACCAAAAACACATCCCCAGCTTCTACAACGCCTTGTATGGCAACACGGTAACCTGGATCAAACACATAGGGTAAATTGGGGCCTGGTGGTGTATAATCCACTACGCCTGATAAGGGAAAAATATCATTTTTCAGTGCTGTTGGATCATAGCTTTGTTCCGGCCCAATTTGTACACCAGGATTACCATTGGTAACATCAAAAACACGGTAACTTGTGGGCGTTATAAATTCAATTCGAATAGGTGGCGTTAACTTATTAGGTGTTGTAAACGCGTTTCCTAATGTATAGGCTGTGCCAGAAGGCCCACCCGTTGTATTGGTAATATCTGTTACACTAATAACACCATTACCTCGATTATTTAAAGAAGCATCTACGCGTACTGGCAACGCCACAGCCAAAGTCATGGGATCGCTCACTAAAAATCTAAAATCACGTGCGCCAAATCGGGTTGGTCGTATTATAAAAGAGTCACCTTGGCTTACTGAACCACCTTCTAGTGAAATAGTGAAACCATCCAGTGAAAAAGTTGGTGTGGCTGATTGCGAAACCATACTTAA
>CAZHSJ010000025.1:0-4859 GCA_964535225.1 Uncultured Candidatus Berkiella sp.
CATGCCTTATTTACATATCCGTGCTTTACCGGTTTACATTGATGAATTTATTTTATGAATGTTGGGCCACGGCCAAACCTACGGATTCTGCCTTGTTATGTATCACCTTGATTTTAGTCGACTTGCCCACCAAAGCAATCCGATTGTGATTAGCGCATTCAGTATAATTGCCCCTTTGTTTAACGATGCTGTAAATATCATAAATTTCATATCCAAAGGTAATACTACAAAATAGGGTAAAATGAGGTGGCTTATTGTATGAAAAAATTCTGCTCCAGCGAAAAAAATCACAACATCACGCAGTTTCAACATATATCCCTCTTCTAGGTATAGTTTATAAAACTTTAAATCTTGCTTAAGTGCCACATGGTAAATACGATTTATTGTTTCTACCCATTTATCAATATAGCTATTATCACCTTAAGTATCCTGTATATCAGGTATCATAAATCCAGATTCTAAGGATATACACCATTTTATTTACTTGTGAGCCCAAAGCAAGCGTAGGCGGATCACGGCCCAGCACAAAATCTCCTCATGTTACCTGTGCATTTCATAGAAATTGATGAATTTATATTATGAATGTTGGGCCGCGGCCCAACCTACTCGCTTAGGACTCACAAGCTCCAGTGTATATCATCAAGATTTTAGGATTTAACGTTCCCTCCCTAGAAATGTATTTCAGCCGTAGAATATTCCCCCTCATCGAAACTGTTAAAACTTTCAGCTCCAAACATCATGTTAATTACACATAATTGAATTGTTTGAAACTAATCACCCCATTGAATTGCCATAACATTAGAGCTAAAAATAAAGGGGCCTGATTATGTCATTTTTGCTCAGGATAAAGGAATTGCTCCATTAGCTGATGGAAATACACCTCGAGAATATATTGCTGATACTGTCGTTGCTAGTGACACCCTAAAAGCTCATGAAACATTGAATGAGATAGATGATAGTAGAGAGTGGTAAAAATGATGATTGAGACTGATGTGCTTGTAGTAGGTTCCGGACCAGCGGGTTCAACAGCAGCGGCGCTATTGGCCAGTTATGGTATTCGCAATGTTCTGATAACGAAACATCAGTGGTTATCAAATACCCCCCGTTCGCATATTACAAATCAGAGAGCTTTAGAAGTATTGCGGGATCTTGGCGTTGAGAAGGACGCTATTCTTTATGGAACACCTCAGGAACTCATGGGTAATAATGTCTTCTGCACAAGTCTTGCGGGAGAAGAGCTTGGACGTGTCCACTCATGGGGTTGTCATCCTATGACTCTGGCGCGACATGTCTTGGCTAGCCCATGCAGAATGATGGACCTTCCGCAGAACTTCTTGGAGCCAATTTTGTTTGGCGCCGCTTGTTCTCGAGGTACGAAAGCCAGACTTTCGACAGAATATCTTAGTCATGTTCAGGACGAAGGAGGGGTAATCACACGTGCTCGTGATAGAATCTCAGGAGAAGAATTCGATATTCGCTCGAAGTATCTCATCGGCGCCGATGGAGCAAATTCTCATGTGGCTGCTGATGCTGGCCTGGAGATGGCTGGCCAGATGGGGCTTGCTGGTTCAATTAATATTCTCTTCAAGGGTGATTTATCTCGCTATGTAGCTCATCGTCCAAGCGTTCTCTATTGGGTACTTCAGCCTGGATCTGATATTGGTGGTATTGGAATGGGCCTTGTACGCATGGTGCGTCCATGGAATGAATGGCTCGTGATTTGGGGATACGATATTCATGGTCCGCAGCCGGTTGTTAATGAAGAATTTGCAAAAGGTGTAGTTTATTCGCTGATTGGTGAGCAAGTGGTTCCCATCGAAATTAAATCTATCTCTACGTGGACTGTAAACCATATGCATGCACTTCAATACTCAAAAGGACGAGTGTTTTGCATGGGTGATGCTACCCATCGCCATCCACCAAGTAATGGGTTAGGCTCTAATGCCTCTATCCAAGACGCTTACAACCTAGCTTGGAAATTAGCTCTGGTTATTAAAGGGCAGGCTTCCCACTCTTTGCTGGACTCTTATCAAGAAGAACGAGCTCCGCTCGGCAAGCAAATAGTTGACCGAGCCAACAAGTCAATTGAAGAGTTTGGGCCAATCTTCCAAGCGCTTGGACTTATTGACACTAAAAATCCTGATGAGATGATTAATAACATAGCAGCCCGGCTGAAGGACACGCCTGAAGCAGAGGAGCAACGTAGAAAACTCCGTGAAGCGATTGCACACAAGATTTACGAATTCGATTGTCATGGTTTCGAAATGAACCAACGTTACAAATCAAGTGCGGTCGTATCTGATGGCTCGCCTGATCCTGGATTTAAGCAAGATCCTGAAATTTACACACAATTATGTACTTATCCTGGTGCGCATCTGCCTCATGTATGGATAGAGAAAGGGACTGACAGAGTTTCAATTTTCGACGTGTGTGGCAAGGGTCATTTTACGGTGCTGACAGCAATTGGTGGAAATTGTTGGGCACAAGCCGCGAACGCTTTATCAGTCGCTACTGGGCTTGTCGTCAAGGTGGTTACAATAGGTCCTGGCTGCGATTATGAAGATCCATTTGGGGAGTGGGCGAACGCCCGTGAAATATTGGACAGTGGATGTATCCTCGTTCGCCCTGACATGCACGTAGCCTGGCGATCCAATAATCGATCAGAAAATGCCACAAATGATTTGGCTGCAGTATTCACAAAGATACTTGGAAAGAAAATTACTTTATAACAAACTTTCTACTCACTGTGGTTTGATCATCTCTCACTCGAAAGACACATTCAGCCTGAGTTGTATCTCTCAACCTTTCAAGAATGAAACCTTCAACATTACCATTAAGCAAATCCATCAAAGCTTCTTTATCACCAATTGGTACAATTTGATAACTCACTCTTTTGATAATCATGTCAATTTCAGGACGCTTTAAAGCTTGATGAATATCTGGGCGAGAAACAATATGATATATTATTTGACAAAGTGTAAACCCACTCATGTCGAATAAGTTTCATTTTTAATTAGCATAAATAATAAAGGAGTATCATGAATAGGCTTTTTTTAACATTAGTAGCATCGTTAGCTTTTGTTAGTTGTCCGCCTGCTTTTGCAAGTGTTATTCAATATTTTTGGGGTAACGCATATAATAATCCAGCCTCTTTAAATTCTACCAAAAATTACTCTATAACATCTGGATTAATGGGTGTTTTTACTAAAGTCTATTTCTCTGGCACAGGTGCAGGTGGGCAGATAGGCGATGCTTCGAGTACAACTTATAGGACATTACCATATCTTACGATTTCAACTCGACTTGATCCAAAGTGGGTGGCAGGGATCAATTTGAGTCAACCCTATTTTGCTGATGAAAATTTTCCACAAGGGTCTGTCGTGCAATTTGATTCAACCCAAACGGTTTCGAATAATTACGATATTAATCCGCAAATCAGTTATCTAGTAAATGATAAATTGGTGTTAGGTGCTGGTGTAAACATTAATCGCTATCAAGATTTTCAAACCAATTTTGTTACACCAGGATTTGGTAATACGTTTGGTTCTGCGCAAGCATGGAGTTATGGTTGGGACGTAGGCTTATATTATACTATTAACTCTAATAACTATCTTAGTGTTGCTTATTTTTCAAAATTAACCCAAGATTTACATGGTATAAGTACAAGTGGCATGCTGTCGAATAGTAGTTTTAAAGTGACAGGAATAGTACTTCCAGCAACAACGACATTAAATTACATCACGATGTTAAAATCAGACTGGTTACTCAGTTTAAAACTATTATTCAGTCAATGGTCCGATACCAGCTCAATTAACTTTGTCAATGTCGCAGGTTACGCGAACACACTGTCCTTTCCGGTTAATTATAAAGATACTCTTGCATTTGAATTATTTACTAAATACGATTTGAGTCAACGATATTCAGTACTGGGTGGCTTCATCTATGATCAAGGTGCTGCTAATACTCACACGCGTACAGTGGCCTATAGTACTGCTGATCTTAAAGTGATTTTTTTAGGCATGAATACCCAAATAAGTAAAGAAATGGGCGTACAGGCTACTCTAGGATATGGTTTTTATAATACCGAACTTGATAGACCATTTAATGTTTTTCCGACGGTTGGGAATATGCAGGTACGTGGCACAGTTGCCGGTCTTAGATTCACCTATAATTGCTAATTTCAATTTCAGCAAGCGTAGGCGGATCACGGCCCAGCACAAAATCTCATCATGTTACCTGTGCATTTCATAGAAATTGATAATTTTATATTATGAATGTTGGGCCACGCCCAACCTACTTACTTTCTATAGCTTCTATATCTAAAAGATCAACAGGGCGACAAAGCATTTTTTTATAATTTAATAAGTCATCTTTTGGAATGACTGAGACCTTAACACCCATCACCTCCATCGAACATGCTTTAGAGAGATCTGTTTGCAGTAATTCCCATTTATTAGTCAATGAATTAAATATTTTTGCATTATCGATGCTCGTGAGATCAATTTCTTGTCCTTGATAGCGTAAGGTCATTACATACAAATCCCAATGAGGATCTGTATAATAGCTAGGACCATAGATGATGTATTTTTTAACACTATCCAGTATTTTATCAAAACCACTTTGAGGAATATCAATGTCAATATCAACCAGCTCTCTGTTAGCCCCATAAGCGCTTGCAGCCATCCCACCTGCAATTTGATATGGAATATCAAATTCTTCTAATAACGCTGTTATCCATAATAAGGCCGCCTTGGTATTTCTAATCGTCGGCTTAAATGAATCTTTCATTTCTCGTCATATCCTTTAAAGACAGGATAATAATCCATAAAAGTTGAGGTAGGCCATTGGCCTTTCAAATT
>CAZHSJ010000025.1:4959-18887 GCA_964535225.1 Uncultured Candidatus Berkiella sp.
TAAAGACAGGATAATAATCCATAAAAGTTGAGGTAGGCCATTGGCCTTTCAAATTGCTTAAAAGATCTGATGCAGCTCGTGTTAACGCTGGCAAATGATTGTATTTCTTCGCTATATTAATAAACGCTGCAAGTCGAGATAAAACCCTGGGTCTAAAAGCATTTTTTTCTGGGTCCCATAGCGAATCATGATCAACGGGGCCACTAGGGCAGATAATTTCTCGTTCGATTAATTCATCTACGTGCCAGTTAATAACGCGGATAGCCCAAAAAGCACAAGCATATACGAATGCTTTGTTATAAAGCGCCTCATCCTTAGCAGTGGTGAGCTTCTTTTTAAGCTCATCGCGATATATTGCTTCCATTTGGTCCACAATACCTTTAGGGGTGACTTTAGAACACCAGCAACTGGGCATGCTCATCCGTAAATAGACACCATCAAGTAAAGCGTGGCCGACATCTCCGTACTCAAAATCAATAATTTGCAGATCAGATTTTTGAAAATAAACATTATCAGGACAAATATCACCATGCAGTAAAGCCTCAAAATCATTCGAGATCATTACCTTTGGTATCTCTTCTACTTCTTGTCGAAGCGACAATGAATCATAGCCAGTATGTCGTTTAATGCAATCTAAAACATCGGTTAGATCCTTTTCTCTAAGAGAATGGAGTCTTAGTGCTTTAGGGTATATTTTGTCCAAAATTTTGTTAAATGCTTGAGTGCGACCAAAAGTATCGGCATGCATTTGCCCTACTCGGCGCGAATAGTTTTCTAGCGCTTTAATTGCGTCTTGAACATTTTCTGGCGATGGTGCTCGCGTTAAAGGGCCCACTAAACTGTGATGTGGTTCACCTAAGTCTTCAATAATAATGAATTGATGCGCTAAATCACCCCCATAAAAGCGTGGAGCATGATGTGTGCCTATCTGCGTCAAAAATTCAATTCCAGCCCAATCACGCGCAAAACGACTCATTTGCGCTTGTTCAGTTTCACCTTTAAGTTCAAAAGTGGTTTTCTTCACAATGAAGCTATGAGGGATTTTTTCATTAGGGTTATTGATACTCAATCTTAAAATAAGATTTCGTCTATCAGGCTCACTAAGTTGTGTAACATTATCAACATGTAATGTCGTTTCAAAATGATTGGAAATCATGCGCTGAGACTTTTCAATGATCTCACGGATAGGTGGTGTCAGTTCTTCAATCATAAAACCTCAGCAATCACTTCTATACCTTAATCTTTATTAGCGCTATTCATTTCCCCCTAAACAACAAAGCTTCGCAATGTTGTTTGGTGGGAGACTTTTGAACATTTAGGTTAAAACGCTAGCATATGATAATGCTCAGGATAAGAATAGTAATATCTCAAACAGCGATATAGGGTTCATAGAGATCTGGGTATAGGGTTAAATATTTATGGAAATGTTAGTTTAATTACCCATAATCTAATCCCCTCCCGGCTAACATTCATCCTATTCACTTGAGCATTAAACCACACTACACTATAACGTTGGATTACCCCGGACCATTCAAATATAGCTAACATTAAATCATTTTGGGATAGTAAGCGTAGGCTGGACCATGCCTCAGCAAATAAATTTTACCCTTTAAAATATCATTTAATATGATTAAACCCAGCTTAATCTTTAAACTGCCATAGCAATAATATTTTGATCAAACTCATTTTAATATCTTAAATTTAAAAGCACCGTCTCTTGACCTTCGTTAGCTAAAATTTCTTGTATCGCCCTCAAAGAAGCGGCCTCTTCTGCGGTGGCTAAAGATGCATTTGGTTGTTTTAATGCTTGTGCTTTATGTTTGGCGTGTTGAATCTTTTTAGCGGGAAATGCTGTTTTATTGTCCTTTTTTTCATCCCATACCTTAGGTTTAAACTCATCAAAATGAAACATTGTTCGTTTAACATCTGCGCTGGCAAGTTGCGCATCGGCAGAGGTTTCATGGGCAACGCGTACCTTAGTTGCATTGCAAACAGCAGGATCATGTCTCTCGAATTTTTCAGTTAATTTTTTTACAGCATTGCTATTACTATTCGATGAGCTAGCATTTTTCTTTGGTGAGTTAAGCATTGTATTACCTTAGATATTTATGAAACTATCGGTATATTACATCGCGAAAAACAAGAGTTGCATGAGAATCAGATGTTTAGAGTAAATTAGACGATAATTGGGAAGCAAAACGCAGCCAAAGCCCATTCAACCCAACCTTCCAGAGGCCCCTTAAGGGTGGGTTAGGCAACCCTGGATTTATACACTCCTCTGCTTTTTTATAATTTAGTCGATTATTTAATTGATAGCCTTACTTTAACAAAGCAGGAACATTGCCATGAAAACAATCTATTTCATTAAATACTGCTTATTGCTTATTTGCGTAATATGTATTGGTAGCAGCCAAGCTTATGAAGAAAATAGTTTAACCATCGCGTCTGCTCAATTGCGTGAAAAAGAAAAACTTGCAAAACAAGCCGATATGAATCTTACGCAAGATGTAAAGGATGCCTTTGTTAACGCCAATCTGTTTGGCAAAGATAAATTTGTCGACATGGGGCTTCGTGTTACGGCTAAAAAAGGTATTGTTACACTCTCAGGAAGAGTAGAAAGCGAGGAAAACGTTAAAGAAGCAATTGAATTAGCCAAGTCCGTTGAGGGTGTTAAAAGTGTTTATTCTAAAATGGTGGTTAAATTAATTAAACAACCTCCGCTCACGGATGATCTGCTTGCCCAGAATGTAAAAGATAAATTTGTGAGAGAGAAATTATTTGGCAAAAATAAATTTGAGGAAATGGGCATTCAGGTTACAGCGGTAAAGGGTGTCATCACCCTCACCGGCGATGTGGGAAGCAACGCTGATGCACAAAAAATCATGACATTAACCAAAGGGATCTATGGTGTAAAAAACGTTGAATCTAAAATAGTGATCCATAAAGTTAAAAATTAAGGCTATTTTAAAGTGTTGGGCCAAATGGCCCAACCCACCTACTGCTTACCAAGCATATTACCCAACCCGCTCCCAATGGCTGCTCCAACTAAGGCTCCCCCCACAACATAAGTCCCCAACACAAGTCCGAACCCGAGGAGACTGGTACCAAGGCCACCACCAAAAGTTACGGCCATTGCCGTACCCCGCCAAACACCAAAAGGAAACATGCAAACACCGCCAAAGGCAGCGCCCGCAATGGTGCTCATACTGGTTTCCCCACCACCTATAGCCTGTGTTTCAGCAATGGTTAAATTTCTCATGGTTATTTTCCTTAATGTGTAAATATAAATTATCAAACACTGTGAGTGAATGCTCGCATACACATTAAGGGTTGTCAATACAGGGACAAAACATTAGTTTAGCAACTTATTTCTTCCCCGATTTTGTATTAGAAATCTTTCCGTAAACAAAAACCGTTTTACCTTCTTTGGTCACTTCGCTATAAATAGGCAGTAAACGGTATTTTTCAACTTTAATTTTACCTACCAGCAATACTTTTCCTTCTGATTCCATCCACTTAAATCCATTCTTATTTTGTGGCGGAACGCGCTTTGGCTCTTTGCAAATCATTTCTCTAAACCGTTGCATCAGTTCTTTACTAGGGTTTCCTCTTCCAATCGTAAATTCGTTTTCAAAACCAACTAAAATACCTGTCGCATTCTCTAGCTTTTTAAAATGAAGTTTATGATAAGCTTCATTTTCTAGGCCTAGCGCTTCACCAGTATTTTTGGGGGCTTCTATTGGCATTTTAACCACAGAAGCCATCACAGGCTGAGCATTTTGTTTAGGCTTTGTCGCAGATCGCAAAGGGGGTTCTTTTGGGCTAGTCTTTTGCGCAGACAGATGCGGCGTAGCGCTCAACGTTAGTTTTTCAAGCCCTAACGCGGTAGCGTCGACGGTGCTTGAATCATCTGTTTGCATAGGCGCTCTTTGATGCGCCAGTGCTGTTTTACTTTTGTCTCTATCTTGCAGTTTCTTTTGGGCATTTTGTTCTTTCTTGAGCTCTTTCTTTAGTGCTCTTTTAATAGCCACTTCGCCTAAGTGAACATACTTAACAAAGCTGTCATTTAAAATGAATGATAGTTTATCTAGCCTTATTGAAGTAACATTTTTAAGAACAAGTTTGTTGTTACCCTCCATTGAAAAAAGAAGTTTAGGAAAACTTGATTTAAACGCTTTTTCAAGTTTCACTATAGCGTCATTAGGTACAGCTTGAGCAAAGGTATGTTCTAGGGTATTTGCTTTAGCATCGTACTTAAAAGTAGGAAAGTCCCTTAATAAATCATTCAAGCGAAGCTTAAATGTTGCAAATAGGCTATTAATTTCAGCCGTCAATTTCGATTTAGTTTGTTTGAAATTTATTTTTGTAGGTTCTAACACTGGCGCAATGCGCAGACTCCATAAAAGTCTTTGCTGAAGAACGCTGTCTGACAATTCAAGCGTAGCCAATTTATCCAGATAAAGTATAAATATATGTTCATATAATGAAAAAGTGTGGGTCTTTCTGCTTTTAATGCCTTGATAGAGATCTTCTATATGCTTTTTAGCCATGGAATAATGGTCAAGACAAAGTTCTCCTTCAATGAGGGCGCATAAAAATCCAAAATCGTAATTAGAGCGCTTGGCAAAATAACTATCTTTTAGCATGTTACCTTGCATGCTTCTTGCTCGTTGTGCTCCTAATTGTGCATGGGATGCAGCTTCTAAAATCATATATTTTCGTTGAAGTGCATCATTTGTTCTTTTTGCTTTAGCTATTTGATGATTTACGATAGACAAATCTAAAGTAACAATAAATCCCGACACCAGATCATGTAAAATAGTTTGCTTGAGCTGTGCTTTACTGATGGCTTTTTGGATTTCTAAAAAGGTTTCCTGAAATGTTTTTGCTATTGATAAAAGTTCAGGATTTAACATCAGCAAGCAATAGTAAGTGTTTATTATTCTGATAAGAATATAGATTAGCAAATAAGTGTTTGTATGTTTAAGCTTATCCGGGCTATTAGCATATCTTTTAAGATTTTTTTGATCCTTTTCAAATATTTTAGCGAAGGCACTTAACATTTTCTCTTTAGAAAAGGTATTATTGATTTGCGCAAGGGTAACGGTGTTAAAATTATTCGCATTGAGTAAATCTTTTGGCAACTTCAGAATGTCCGCAATTTCCTGATTAACCACTTTCAGTTCATCTTCAAGCGGATATTCCAGCCCGCTTTCATGATTCTTTCGTTTTAATATTGAGTGACTTTCAGGCGGCATATTTGGCGCAAAAAGACCCATTCTACCGCTTGCTAATCCTTCTGCTGCTTTAGGATCGATATAGCCTAAATCCACACCAACACTGACTTCTTGGAGCCGAGCTCTATCTTCAGAGCGCATGCCACCCAATGAATCGTTGATTTGAAAAAAAAGTTCGCGTTGCTTTGGATCGGGTAGTTCCCTTTCAATATAAGCCAAAGCCTCTGGATCAAACCCTTGTTTCATTTAGTTTACCACCTAATTCTTAATAAAGGCGGAATTATAACAGATCAGAAAGGATCATCCAGAAATGTAAGCCTTCTATCTGAATTATAATCAGTTATTTGTTAAATAACTTAAATTATGAGATAATACACCCCATTTAAATTCATCGCTTTAACCTGGCAAGGAGGCCTGAAACAAACAGATAGGTACGCCCAATGCTTCAAGGTCCATATAGTACATTTTATAATCTCATTAAAAATGCGCTTAAAACTAAGGATATGCCGGCCGCTATTGAGAATATTAATTATTGTTCGCCACAAAACGCACAAGAAATCTATAAACTTATATTTGAAGAGCTTTATAACGGGCCATTTTATTTTCTCAGAGACATCAAAGCATTAAAACCAACTTTGTGGTTGGCTTTTCTTAAAAGAAGCGAGTTATGTTCTGAAATTGGGACAAAAAAGCTCTGCCAAATTATAAAAAAAATTATTCCTATTCTTAAAAAATTACAAGATGAATTAGAGCTTGATCCCAAACTCGCTGAGCTAATTAGCACTTACAGTGAAATTTTACGCTTAATTGCTACAAATAATGATTTCTTACATCATATAACAGAAAAAAAACATTCTCTAAGCGAGGAAAACAAAGAATACATTTTATCCCAATTGCAAACCATGGCGCATATAGAGGATGAGGTGCTTTTCTTTTATGAGAAAGATGAAACCGAAGAAGAACTCTTTGTGCCAAGGCAAGACATCGAAGAGGATAAAAACGATGATGATTCACTAGAGAAAGCAGAAAAAATACAGAAAAAACGGTCAATTTTTGATGACTTACAAGATCCTATCGAACGAAGAAAACACCCTTATGTTGAATACTTAAAATTATGCTTCTGGGATGATAAAATTAAGGAATTTATTGTTTTAAATCAAGATGATTTTCTTTTTAGGTTAGATCCAGCAAGCCTCAATAAATATATTTTTACAACGACCATATTCTCTGATCAAGAAAAATTAGTTATTCTAAAAACTTTCATCGCAGGCCTTGAAAGCGATAGTGTAAATAGAAGAGAAAGAGCTAAAAACACGCTTAGCCACTTACTTACCGAAAATAAAGCCGTACGTGCGCTATTTTCTCGGGATTTATTTGCCAACTTAAATACGCAGGCTTTATTGTTGCACGCCGTGTGCAGCGTGACAGTGCTTGAGCCACAAGCACAGTCCACACAGAAAATGCTTGAAACCATGAAAGCCTGCTTTGATCCTTTAGGGCGCGCCATGAAAGAATGCATGGCAAAAAACAAGGCTCACGTTATAAGGGATTTTTTTAGAAATCAGCGTCATCTTGATAGTCTTTGCACCCTATACTCCTTTTGTGCTGAGCAAGAATGTCATCAACAATGGGACAGGTTTTGGGAATTACATAATCTACTTGGGGATTATCAAGTTATATTTAATGACTGCCTTAATCAATATCCTGTATTTTTACATCGCAAAGCGCTAAGCCACTTATCTTTGGGTAAAAATGATGAAGTTAATCAGAAATTAGCTAAGGGCTATTTAAAGGAAGCCATTGTTTATCAACATCTCCCTGCTCACCTGGCCTTAGCTGCCATTTATGCCAAACAACATAAACATAAATTAATGATAGTAAATTTTAATAAATTTATATCCAATCAACAAAACAATCAACGTTGCCCCAGTAAAACTTCAAGCACTTATCGTTTTTTGTTTGAAATTTACTTCACCTGTTCTCATTATAGTGCTTCAGCTTGCGATAAACTCAGAGATGATTTAAATGGTGTTTATCCCGGCCTTGTTGAAAGATTTGAACAAACCATGTGTCAAGCACTCAATGTTAAAAAGCCTATCGTTACCGGAAATGATCTGCGTGATCCTATAGAGTTACTTCGTAGGCGTTTTAAGATGCTTCTTTTAAAGGCACCAAAAGACGTGATAGTAGAAGAAAACTTTGCTCCTGCTCCCTTAATGCTGTCAGCAGAACAACCCGTTACCCCGTTTATCCCAGAAAACACCTCTAATTACGAAAAATCTACAACGGCCTTACTGATGCCCGGATCGCCACAGGGAAGCAAAAAAGATGAATAGGCCTTCAGCCACTTGAGTCTCAAAACTTTAGTGGCTGGCCTCATATCCAGTTTAAAATAATAGCTAGTTAGCTTATTATGTAGGTATGTCCCCTTATTGCGAGTAGTATCATGCAATTAGGCGTTACTCCTGAGAAAATTAGAGATTGTGCCGAGAATCTTGGCCTAGATGTTGAAAAAGTCGGGGGTGCCTTTAGCATTTACAAAGAGCTCATCCAAACAGAAATAAACTACCTTAACAGCCTTGCTTTGTTGCTTGCTGAAAAAGAAAATCTGATTGATCGCTATAAAGAAGAAGAAGGGAAGCTTTCTAGAAATAATTTTCTACAAATGCTCGATACTATTTATAACATCCACGAAGCAAACAACAGACTCCTTCGTGCCCTCTTAGAGCCAAACCCAGCAAAATGGATTTATTGTTTTAATAATCTCCAAGAATTATATGCCCATTATGCAGTGCTTTTTGGTAAAGGGCCAAGCGTTCCTCAAAACTTAAATGACTTTTTTCAAGGACGCAATAACGGAAAAACTGTAGAATCTATATTAATTGAACCAATACAGCGCACACCAAGATATAAGCTATTGTTTGCAGATTGGCAAAAAAAGGAAAATGCAGATTTCCTTGACCCTATTCTTGAAGCGGTGGGAAAAATCCCTGAAAGAATAAATGAAATTAAAAGACAGGAAGATCAAAAACAAAGTGAAGCGGAGGCAAGCACGCTCGCAATGTTACACCAAGAATTTAACACCGCCCCAAACTTGCAAAATTTTAAAGCGCTGGTTAAACAAATACAAAAAATATGTGGCGGTGATTTAACAAGCTGGAAAAAATGTTTAGGACAAATCAACTTCTCTCAAGTGGGCATAGCGGAACAGAGAGTTTTGTTTAATGCTGCCGATGCGATAAGCCATCAGGAAGTTAAAAATTTTATAAAATTAAGCGTTAAAAACGAAGCCGTTGTAAGCAAAGTTAAAACTATTTGTTCAGAAATACTCAAAAAGCGGGTATATGGTCTTGCATCACCTAAATATGCCATTGTCGTTGCAATCCATACCGCTTTGCGTAGTCAACTTGGCCTATCAGATGATGGCAACCTTGATTATATTAAGGGAATAAAAGAAGGATTTAATTCATATAACGCATCGCACCGTTTGCATGATCCTGATACCTTTTTAAACGAACTCAGAAACCCAAACGGCATATTAAAAAGTTTAAATACGGCTTTAAAACGCTCAAATCTTGACCCCATTGATAGAGAAACACTCATGCTTGAGATCACACCACCTGTTAATCATGCGCTTGCGGAGCTCACCCTTTAGGTACCTTACCAAAAAAGTTAGACGAAAAGCTCCAATCGTTGCTATTTTGCTTTCCCCCTCTAGATGGTTATTATATTCCGAACTTTTAAACAAAGGACTAACTCGCATGACAGATAAAATCGACTTTCCCCCCTGCCCTCAATGCAAATCGGAACTTGTTTACGAGGATGCGGGTAATTTTGTTTGCCCTGAATGTGCACATGAGTGGTCTCCTTCTGAAAAGGCCCAAGACAATGATGCCCTTATTGTTAAAGATGCCAATGGCAATCAGTTACATGACGGCGATTATGTTGTTTTAATAAAGGATCTAAAAGTAAAAGGCTCCTCCTCCGTGGCAAAAATAGGCACCAAAGTAAGAGTCATAAGGCTTGTTGAGGGCGATCATAATATTGACTGCAAAATAGAAGGCATCGGGCCCATGATGCTGAAATCGGAGTTTGTAAAAAAAGCGTAGTTTTTTTACGGTGTTAGCGAGATGCGTGCATATACTGATAAAAATCCCGCAATTATAAGGAACCTTCCTGTAAATATCTTTGTCGTAACAGTAGGTGATTTTTGTTTGTTACAGATCTTCGCAAGCAATAAATTGGGGGCTCAATGGCAACCACTGGCTCTTCTGGTGTAATGACCGAAGAGGAAATTATCAGAAAACATCAAGAACTTAAAGATGAATTTAGTCGTAAATTCAAAGATTACGATGCGTTAATGGAATATGACCCACCTGAAGGCACCCCGGAGCAGGTTAGATACAATGCTGAAGTTCGTAATTTAGATGACGAAATTGGTTCGCTACGAAAGCAAATAAGTGAAATGGAAGCGCAATACCGAGACATTCTTCAAAAAAATACTATTTATATTGATCCATTTGCAGAGCAATCTCCCCCTTCCAAGGAACCTCAATACGAAATAAGCTCAACCCCAGAAAGATTACTTCAAGTTGAAATGGATCATTTATTGCGTTTGATAGATAAAACTGAACTCATAGATCCTAATTTACATCATAGTTTAATGCAAATTGCTGCTTTTAGAAATCGAGAACAAAATATTCCTTATGATGATTTAAAGCCATGGTTAGACAGGGCCAAAGACCATATCAACAAACTTGAAGGGTATGATAATTTAAAAAATGAGGTAAAAGAAACGATAGATAAAATAGAACATTATTATAAAGAAATTGCAGTGCAAAGGGCTCCGGTTATTCAACATGAACATCCACCAAAAACACCACCTCCGGTTATTCAACAAGAACAGCCTCCACAGAGGCAAAATAGTTCCAAAAAGCGAAAAGCGCTTGACACACTTAAACGAATAAGAGAGCTAACAAAGCCGGAACGTTTGATTGCTTGGAGAGAATCTCGTAAAGAAAAGCAGAAGCCTATATTAAGTGGCCTTGGAGCCGATTTTACACTAAAAGATGATCAAAGCTTTCTTATTCTATCTCAACATCAGTTAAACAAACTAACTAATCTTACTTTAAGCAAAAGTGACATTTCTAATGATATATTTGAAAAAAATAAAGATAAAATTGCAAGTATTCAGGGAGATAATCGTTATAGCGAGCTAGAGAGGTTTCTAGGCACTGAGTTTAAAGATACCATTAAGGTAAAATATATCAAAGCTGAAATGAATTATATAGAAAAACTTACAGAAATAGTTGCTTTTTTAGAAAAATCCGGTACAAGCGAAGCAGTAAAAGAGATGTTAAAAAATGCAAAATCAAGCTTAACAAAACATCAAAAAGATCTGGAAATCATGAAAACTGATGGTACATATTTTGATAATGTAATTCAAACATTAACAACCTCATATATTGATAAATTAAACCAAAGTGAACAATCACAAAAACTAGGACAGCCCCCTAAGGATGAATTACATGGGGCACCTAGTACAGAAATGCCCCCTGGTTCACCAGCACCACTTACATTCACAGCGCCTCAAACACATGTATCAGAAACACTACAAGCTTTGAATAAAGCAACAAATTGTGAATGGGTGATTAACGCTAAGGGTGAGGCTCAGATGAAAGATCCGACAACGGATAGACAACGTGCAAAAATTATCTTAGATAAATTAAGTGATAATAATATTACAGCTTCAGTAACACAACGTTTTAATTCAGCTCCCCCTACTTTTCAAGTTTGTATATCACCTGATGAATTGCAAAAATATAAAGATTCATCAACGCAAAAAGTGATCCCAACAGTTGCTCAACAAGTGCCAGAGCCAGTAGCACCACTACAGCCAGAACAAAAAACAGAATTTCGATTAAAACTTGAAGAAGTTCTTGAGCATATAAAAAATGTTAAAAGTGATAATAAAAAAGATGAACCTGCTCTTGAAGCCTTGCTTGATATTCAAGTTCTTGTAGGAACAACTAAGAACAAAGGTGAAGTTGAACTAAATAAAGAATTGCCAAGTCTCATTAACAATGCCTTAAACAAAGTTAAAGAATCATCACTTAATAACAAGGATCAAATTATAAGTTCATTAGAATCATTGCAAGCAGTACGCCCAGATCCCAAATCTAGAGTAAGCATGCGACATTAATATTTAGCAAAAAAATTTAAATGCCTCCCACTCACCCCGCAATTTCCTTTAACAAATCTTTTGCATCTTGGTACTCAGGCTCCAACTTAAGCGCTTCTTTTAGTGCATTTTTAGCCTCGGGGGTATTTTCAAGCGCTTGATAAGCAAGGGCCATGTTAAAAAAGGTTTCTTTCTCCAACGCAAAGAGGGTAAGCGACTCTTTATAAAATTCAATGGCTTTTTCGTAAAAATCCAAGCCATAGAGTATAGCGCCAATCGCAAAAGGTAAATTTTGAGATTTTTCTAATTTAAAGAAAAAACGCCAGGCCCTTTGAACACCATTTAAAATGCTGTATTCCGCAGCAACCGATATTTCATCGTTTTCAATTCTTTCTAATAACAAATCACTATAGTCATAAAATATTGCCGGATCCCATTCTGCTAGGTTCAATAAATTTACAATCGATTCTATTGTTTTAAAAGCCGGATTAAGATCATCGTCGATGTAGCAAATATCAAACAGATCCTGAGGGCTAAAAGTGGATAGGCTATTCTCAAAAGCATAAGCTGTATGAGGAATGTCATAATCGGTTTGGTAAACAAGCGCTGCCACTTGAAATTCGGCCCCCCTATCCCCCATTAAAAGACTTCTGCCATTACTATGCTCGGTATAACGTCTTAGGGCATCAAAATTAACCGTCATCGAGACAGCACCATGTAAGTCAATATCAGGATCTTCTGCCTCCTCAAAAAGATTAAAATCTGAAATACCTTTATCTGAAACAAGAAAAGTTAATGGACATTGCGTAAAACGTTTTAGGTTTTTAATGCATTGAATAGCACCAATTGGTATTAAAAATGAGGCATTTTCAACTTCCTGCTCATAGGTTTGTAAAATTTTATTTAACTCAGGATAATGTTCGTAATAATTATTCGTTATAGGATGCAAAGTAAAACTATATTTAGCATTATTGAAGAAATTATTAAGATCTTCTTTGTTGAGTTTATCTTCATTGGTTATAATAAGCTCAACTTCATACAAACGCTTATCTATCACCTGAAATGCATCTTGGGCCAAGGTGTCGAAAATATAATTGCAAATAACAACGAGCGGTTTATTAACCTCATTCGCCTTAAGGGTTTTTCCAGAGAGGGTGAGTTTTAATTCGGTGTCTTTAATGGCATCAAACACCGCCACATCTAACCACCCTGCTTCAATAAAGCTTTTGAGTTTATAATGCGTTTTCCAGGTGTCTAAACTTTTTTGGCTAATGTCGGTCATGACATATTTTAACCATTTTGTTGGCCAGTTAAAAAACTTAAACGCTTGCTGTAAACAGGTTAACAAATAGTATGAAAAACGCCCGTGGCCTGCCCCTATTTCAACAACATAAAAGGGAGAACTATCCTCAGGCTTACCGTGTTTTGAGATATAATCCTGGATCTGCGCAACAATCAGCTTGGCGTAAATATTGGCTAAATAAGTGTTACTGGTAATTTGATGTGGTACAACCTCCTCTTCCCAAACTTCAGTGCCTAATTGATCATAATATTCATGCATGCGTTGCCATAGGACAGAATTTGAAAGTGAGGTCATATATTTGCTATACCTTTTGGGTTTTTTTGAGATAAAAAGAATTTGGTATTTTACTTCACCCCAGGCAATTATACAAAGATAAGCACCACACCCAAATCATTTTAGGAGCGCAAGGCGCTATCAATTTTGCTGTAATATTGAACAAGCGCTACAAAGCTGGATATCCCATGAGGGCTCTCTTACAACCTGTGACTAACCCCACTGAAACATAACAAACACGCATGATTAGCGCAAAAAGAAAACACCCTATATTTGTTTAATTAAAACTTATTTTTGCAATATGGATTAAGCCATGCTATTTTTTAGCATATTTTTCATTTAAGTTATTTACATAGTACATATTTGAGCATACCAGGATTTAACATGCTTACCGCTTATAACCTTATGTATCCTTATTTTACAAAAGAAGAAGTCGCGCGCTTTAGGGAGATCTCCCGTTTACAAAGCTTAACGCTGAATCAAACACTTTGTTCCACAAAACTAGATGCCTTGTGGCAGCCTTTTTTAGATCGATTACATAAAATGGATCCAAGTATTTCAAATAAAATTCCTTATCCCGGTAAAATGAGGCCCTGGCGATATCCCCAGTTTGAAGCAGGATTTGAACGTTTAAGTAAAAAATATGCCCAGGAAATTGAAAACATTCAAAAAGAATATCCTGAACTCGCGCAGCGCTATCTTCAGTCGCTTGAATTCAGTGGTTTATCTTTATTACAGCAGCTTGAAAAACAACATGAGGCTCTAGAAAAGGTAAAAGAGGAAATAACCAAAGCACAACATTGCACAAACCAAGTACCCATGCTAAACAAAGACTTTGAACATGGCCTTTGCGGGGCCTTTAAAAATCTCACAATTTAAATATATACCCACAGCAGATTATTTTTTAGGTAGGCGCCAAGCCCTTGAGAAACTG
>CAZHSJ010000026.1:0-18555 GCA_964535225.1 Uncultured Candidatus Berkiella sp.
ATATTGCCATTCGCCTGCAAGAAGTCACCAAAATATCAATGGGCAATGAGATTGCCCAATATTATTGCGAAATTGCCGAAACTGCTTGGTCTAAAGGTAAAATTAAATCGGCATTTAAATACCTTAAGCAGGGGCTCATTCATAACCGAAATTGTACAAGAGTGAGTATTTTAGAAGGGACCTTTGAAAAGAAATTAGGCAACTATGAAAATGCTATCAATGCCTATAAACGCATTGAGTTTCAAGATGTTGCCTTTTTACCAGAGGCCTTACCCCTAATTGTAGAGTGTTATGAGCTGTTGGGGGAGCATCAAGTACTAGAAGAGTATTTGGACTACCTATTACGCCATTGCCCCTCTATCACCATTGTGTTAGCGCACGCGGATAAAGTAAAAGAAAAATTAGGTAAAGAAAGAGCCGCCTATTTCTTAGCAAATTATATGCACAGCAACCCTTCTATTCGAGGGTTAAAACACCTTATTGAATTTCATCTAACTCGAGTTGTAGGTGAAGTACGAAATGAACTTCTCATGTTAAAATCACTTGTTGAAAAGCTCGTTGAAAAAAAGCCTGTTTATCGCTGTGGCCAATGTGGTTTTGCCACACGTTTATTGCACTGGCAGTGCCCGAGTTGTAGATTGTGGGCCTGTGTGAAACCCATCCAAGGGATAGAAGGCGAGTAGCCTCAAAAATAAAGATATAAGGTAGCACAGATCCGACCGCTAAATTGAGGCACATTTGGGTATTTTGTATAATAGTCTAGTTATCGTAGGGGAATACCATGACATTAAATACGAAGGTAATTGTTGCACTGGATTTTGAAGATAAAGTGCAACTACACAAGCTCATTTCAGAGTTAAACCCCTCTCATTGTCGTTTAAAAATTGGAATTACCCTATTTACCAGCATGGGCCCTGAATGGGTTAAAGCGCTTCAAGAAAAAGGTTTTGATGTTTTTTTAGATCTCAAATTTCACGATATTCCACAACAAGTAAATGGGGCTTGTTTTGAAGCCGCGAATCTAGGCGTATGGATGATGAATGTTCATGCCTTAGGGGGGCTTGCGATGCTCCAAGCTGCCAAAACGGCCATAGACAGAGCGGCAAAAAATTTGAAAAGAAGACCCTTGCTGATAGGGGTAACCTTATTAACCAGCTCAACCGAAAGAGAATTAACTCAGTTAGGCTTACAAGGGAATGTGAATGATACCGTATTAAGATTAGCAGCCTTATGTTTTGAAGCAGGCCTTGATGGAGTTGTTTGCTCTGCAAAAGAAGTTTCACAAATTAAAAGTCATTTTGGTAAAGCGTTTCTTTGTGTTACCCCAGGTATTAGATTACCCGAAGATGAGAATCACGATCAGCAACGCATTATGACACCAGAATTAGCCGTAAAAGAAGGAAGCGATTATTTAGTAATTGGTCGCTCTATTACACACGCTAAAACGCCACAAGCAGTATTAACCCATATAAATGAGAGCTTAGTAACGTCATGAACTGGTTTTCGTACCTCTTTTTGTTATTTGGTTTAAGTTGGACATGCGTTGGCATGTACCGTTGGTATGCCAATGATAAAGGGATGTTAGATCATCCCTCCTTACGCTCGTCCCACACTGTACCAACACCACGAGGAGGTGGCGCCATTTTCTTTTTAGGATGGTGTATTACGTTAGCAGCCCTTGTTTATTTTGGGGTTGTTCGCTATGAATTTTTAATTTATTTTTCTCCGGCCGTTGTCATAGGTTTGCTGGGATTTTGGGATGATCATAAAAATCTTTCTGCCAGCTTTCGCTTCTTTGTACAAACCCTAACAGCAATTGCAACGCTATTCCTTTTAAATGAAGGGGGCTATTTAGTCGCGCCCTGGTTTCCCTCTATTCCACTACCTTTGTGCTTTTTAGGTTTAGCATTTGGCGTTGTGTGGATTATTAACTTATTTAATTTTATGGATGGCTCAGATGGTATTGCTACCAGTGAAGGCTTGTTTGTTTTTGGCGTGGGCGGCTTTATTTTGTTCCAATACCCTGATCCGATTGCCTATCAAATGGCCACGCTTGCTTGGAGCCTTTGTGCCTTACTTGCCGGATTTTTAATGTGGAATTGGCCTACGGCAAGAATATTTATGGGTGACAGTGGCAGTTGCTTTTTAGGGATCATGGTGGCGCTCTTTGCCTTGATTTCAAATAAGTTGTTTAACCTACCTTTTATGATTTGGGTAATTCTTACGGCCTTATTTTGGTTTGATGCCACAATAACTTTAGTGAGAAGGATCTTAGCCGGTGAAGAATGGCGCAAACCGCATCGTAAACATGCTTACCAGCGCCTTATTCAAGCAGGTTGGAGCCACCAAACAGTTTTACTGTGTACGATTGGTGTTAATGCAGCCCTATCAGTGATGGCTTTTATGGCATTCAAAGAACCCCGCCTAACTTCATTTATGTTTGGGCTCGCTTTAACTTTACTGATTTGCCTCTATTTACTGGTTGAAATCGTCAAGCCTATGTTTAGACAGTGGCATGAAGGTGCTAAAACGGTAAGTGAAATACTGTAAGCAATCGGACAATCGAGTTAAAAGCTTGGTATCTAGCCTAAAAATCTGAGGCCAAAACGAGTTCATAGACTGAGCCAAATTAAGATATAATGCCGCCTAAAAAGATGGAGTTTTAGGATGAAGGCAGTATGGTCACAATGGCGTAACCGCTGGGCAGCATTTGCTCATGATTTACTTAGCATACCGCTTGCATGGTTAGGTGCCTATTGGTTACGTTTTAATCTTGGTGAAATACCACAAGAGATCCTTGCTCAAGCCTTTATCACCCTGCCTTGGGTTGTTTTATTCCAAGCCAGCGCTTTATGGTTTTTTGGTTTATACCGCGGCGTTTGGCGTTTTGCTTCCATTCCGGATTTAATTCGTATTGTTAAAGCTATTGCCATTGGCAGCTTAATGACATTATTAGCTGTATTTTTAGTAACCAGAATGCACAATATTCCTCGTTCAGTTATTCCCCTTTATGGGATGTCGCTGTTGTTTATCTTAGGGGGTTCTCGGTTTTTATATCGATGGTATAAAGATAAACGCTATTTGGGACAGAATGCGCAACGTGTTTTGGTGGTGGGCGCTGGGCGGGCAGCAGAGGGCTTAGTGCGAGATTTATTGCGCGATATGAAAAGCAGCTATCTTCCCGTTGCCTTAGTCGATGACAGCTTGCAAAAAAAAGGACGCGAATTACATGGCATTAGAGTATTAGGCACGTGTAATGATATTCCCGATATAGCTCAACGCTATGCGGTAGATATGATTATTGTTGCACTCCCTTCAGCAAAAGCAAGCGATATGCGTCGTATAGCCGATATATGTGCTTCGACAAAATTACCCGTTAGAACTTTGCCAAGTACCAATGACTTAGTATCCGGTCTGGTGTCTGTTAAAAATTTAAGAGAGATTTCACTAGAAGATCTGTTAGGCAGAGATCCGGTTACCCTAGACTGGGATGCCATTGATAAAGCCATCGATGGCAAAGTTGTTTTAGTAAGCGGTGGCGGTGGTTCAATTGGTTCTGAGCTATGCCGGCAAATTATGAATTTAGAGCCAAAATGTTTAGTTATCTTTGACAATAGTGAATATAACCTATTCTGCGTTCAACAAGAGCTAAATGAAAAATTTGCAAATAAAAAAATTACTATTCATTATCATTTGGCCGATCTTTGCGACATAACTGTCATGAGTCACCTTATTTCTCACTATAAGGTACAAGTGATATTCCATGCGGCAGCCTACAAGCACGTTCCACTTTTAGAGCCTCAAATTCGAACAGCGGCTAAAAACAATATTCTGGGTACCTATGGTTTAGCGCAAGTTGCGGTTGATAGAGGGGTTGAAAAGTTTGTATTAGTTTCCTCCGACAAGGCGGTAAACCCAACCAATGTGATGGGGGCTACTAAGCGGGTGGCTGAATTAGTTTGCCAATATTTTAATGCTCAAGAAAAAACCCAATTCATAACGGTACGTTTTGGTAATGTTTTAGGTTCCAGAGGTTCTGTTGTAGAAACTTTTCAAAAGCAGTTAGAGCAAGGCGGGCCACTCACGGTAACGCACCCTGATGTCACGCGCTATTTTATGACCATTAAAGAGGCAAGCCAGCTTATTTTGCAATCCTTGGCTATAGGTGATGGGGGCGAATTGTTTGTTCTTGATATGGGCGAGCCAATAAAAATTAGTTTCATGGCGCAGCAAATGATTCGTTTAGCAGGAAAAAAAGAAGATATAAAAATTGAATATATCGGTTTAAGGCCGGGTGAAAAATTATTTGAAGAGTTGTTTCACATAAATGAGCCACATACCCATACCTCTCATGTCAAAATTATGAAGGCGCATTCAAGAGTTATTGAAAGAAATAGGTTTGAACAAAGCCTATTTGAACTTCAAGATGCCGTAAGTAAATGTAGTGAAGAAGAAACATTTAAGGTGATAAAAATTCTCGTTCCAGAGCTATCACAACCAAGGCATCAGCAAGTATTAGTTACAAACAAACGACAAGAAATGTTAGTAGGAGCAAGTTAAGATGGCGGCCCCCATTACCAAAGCAATTTTTCCAGTAGCAGGCCTTGGTACTCGCTTTCTTCCTGCCACTAAAGCAAATCCCAAAGAAATGTTGCCCATTGTAGACAAACCCTTAATTCAATATGCCGTTGAAGAAGCCATTAGCGCTGGGATCACAGAGTTAATTTTCGTAACCAGCAGCTCTAAACGTGCCATTGAAGATCATTTTGATACTAACTTTGAATTAGAGTACCGTTTATCCCAGCAAAACAAAACGCAGCTGTTGGAGTTAGTGCAAAAAATAGTGCCAAAAGGGGTAGATTGTATTTATGTACGTCAACCCCAGGCATTAGGGCTTGGTCACGCGGTGCTATGCGCAAGCCAAGTCGTAGGAAATAATCCTTTCGCCGTGTTATTAGCTGATGATTTAATCGATGGAAAAATACCTTGTTTAAAACAAATGCTCAGCGTTTATCATGAAACTGATGCAAGCGTTATTGCTGTTGAGGAAATTGCAAAGCAAGATTCAGACAAATATGGCATTATCGCGGTAGGCAATGATTGGAATGGTCAAGGCTATATTCAATCCATAGTGGAAAAACCAAAACCACAGGATGCCCCATCCAACTTAGCCGTTGTAGGACGTTATATTTTATCTGGCACAATTTTCGAACACTTAAGTAAAGTGAAACCAGGTCGAGGTGGCGAAATCCAACTTACCGATGCCATCGCCAGTTTATTAACACAAAAAAAAGCCATGGGCGTTTTATTTGACGGTGTGCGCTTTGATTGTGGGAGCAAATTAGGCTACATGCAGGCAACCATCACCTTAGGATTAAGACATCCTGAATTGGGCTCAGATTTTAAACAGTATCTAAGAGAAACAGTTTCTCAATTATGAAATACTCTTCACATCATAAGCTAAAAAAAGCCGTTAATGTGAAAGTCGCGATTTATTGTGACACAACTGAAGTAAATTATAGTATTTGCAAAAAGTAAAGGGCCAATTTGCCTACCCCCATTTCGGAAATACCAAAGCTGGCTGGCGATATTATTTAGGATTTACTTTTGAGGGCTCACTTGAGGCGATTGGTTTGTTCTCTTCTTTGGTTTCTTGTTTTTCATTTTCAGTAATCTTTGATGTTACAAATGGACGTGATCTTTGTTCTTTCATCTCTTTCTTTTCTTTATGATATTCACTTATTTTCTCACTAATAAATTTAATCGTTGTTTCGTATGCTGCTTTTTCATCTTTGATGGTTTTGTCTAATTGTTTATCCCACTCCACGAGATAAGACTTGACATGAGGATTATCTTTATTGTTAAAACTATCCATAAAGCTTGATTTTGTTGCTGCAATTCTATCCCAATGAGCATTTAATGTATGCAATTCTCGTTCAAACATATGGATCTCTTCTTTACTTAGATCCTTTATATTCTTTTTGGAAATTAATTCTTTAAATCTTTCCTCAATATAAATACTACCTCGGGTAATATTTTGATATTGTCTATCCATATGAAGATAACACGACCGTATTTTATCGAGAGTAGGCAGTAATTCATCAGCTGAAATCCAATAACGGCTTTTTGGCTTGGAATACTTTACAATATCACCAGAAATGGCTGAATGGATAATTAGTTTAATAGCGTCTTTGTTGTTAATTGGGACAACATCTGATATATCTTTAGGCGAAAATGGATTGACACTTGGGTTGTTTAGTAATTCCTTAACAATATCCAGATGACCATTTTTTACGGCTATGTACAATGGCGTCATGCCATCATTGTATTCTTTATTCGGATCAGTTTTTTCATTTGCCAACAATTCCTTTACAAGTGCGTGATTGTTGTTTTCTGCTGCAAGATATAGTAACGTCGGTCCCTGCTTAGTGGCTGCGTTAGGATCTGCATTATGTTTTAGTAATTGCTTTACGATATCTTGGCGTAAATTATATGCAGCGATTTGAAGTGGGGTGTCTCCTTCTTTATTGCGCGTGTTAGGATCTGCATTATGTTTTAGTAATTGCTTTACGATATTTAGTTGCCCTTTTTTTACTGCATAGGATAGTGGTGTATCTATATAGCTAGTAACTTTATTGGGATCTGCTTTGTGCTTTAACAACTCATTTACGATATCAATGCCCTCATCTTTTATTGCTAAAATAAGAGGCGATATTCGGCCCATCAGTATTTCATTGGGATTTGTTCTGTTGTCCTCTAACAATAACCTGACAATTTCAATGTTTTTCATACTTAACGCTGCAGATAGTGCGGTCGCACCTTCAGTCAGTATATTGGGATCAGTCTTATTGTTCTCTAGCAATGCTTTTATAACGCCAACTTTTCCCTGGATTACTGCGTAAATTAGTGGAGTCATCCTATTGTAAAATAATATATTGGGGTCAGTTTTATTGTTCTCTAACAATACCTTTAAAACATCAATCTTATCTTCAACAAGCGCTATATGCAGTGGGGCTAACCCTTTCTCATTATATAGATTAGGATTTGCATTGTTGCTTAACAATTCCTTTATGATTTCAAGTTGACCTTTGTAAACCGCGATGTGCAATAGCGTTATCCCACTATCCATGACTTGATTGGGATTTGCATTGTTGCTTAACAATTCCTTTAGAATATCAAGTTCATTAAGTTGAACTGCGCTGTGAAGTGGTGTGACATTTTCGATATTGATGGTATTTGGTTCAGCTTTGTGTCTTAACAATTCCTTTACGATATCAAGTTGACCCTCTTGTATTGCTATAAACAGTGGCGTTACTTTTTGCTCATTATTTATATTGGGGTCTGCTTTTTTTTCTAGCAATTCTTTTACAACATCATAATCCCCCGTTTTTGCTGTGCTGTATAACCATGAGCCTCCAGATTGATCTTGTGTATTCAGTTTTTCTGTAGACACTTCATGCAGTTTTTTCCAGGAACTAGACTCTATCCATTGTGACATTATTTTACTAAAGCTATCCTTATTTTCATGTGTAGCATAAGCAGTTGTAGAAAATATTACCTTTTCATCTAGTTTGGGATCGTTAGCGAACCCACCAATAACCGCTTTGGCTATATCTGCATCATTATCTAGATATTGAATTGGTAAACTATTTGCGTCAATAAATATCCATTTTTTTTCGATAGGATCATACCCTACGCTAATACTGTGATTTACGTTGCCTAATTCAAATGCAACAGGATTTTTATAAGGAGGATCTGAATTTTCGATTGACTTTTTCAAAGATTGGAAATAATCTGTTAATTCTTCATTATTATATACGCCACTAAAACTTGCACATTCTTCAAGCCCTCCTTGCTTCTCAATTTCCAGGGAAATTACTAATGGCGCAGTTGCTGTTGAAATCTTATCACGTTGAGTCTTTGGTACTTTATCCGGCTCGAATAACTCTGGATGTTCTCTTGATTGAAAATAAATCTCAACTCCATCTAAAAAGTTTGTGATTCTTAGACTATTCCGGTCTCTCTCTGTGAGTGTATATCCGTTTCTAATGTCTTGCGCGATACTTTTCAGGCGTTCATCAAACGTATTTAGATCTTTGGATAAAATAGCTTGCAATCCCATATGCGATAAGCCAAAGCAAATACCGCTATCATTAGACTTGTATCCTAACTTCTTCATATAATCTATTAAGGAATGATGGCTTAATTTTAAATCAGGAGATGTTGTCATAAGGTACCTAAAAATTATTCAATCTTAGATACCCTTTTGGGTCATTTTACGAGGGAAAAGTTCAAATTATTTCAGAGTGTGTAGCGGCCAGTTAGAAATGTTCAGTTCCGGCAAGATAGAAATGTTTTGTGAATTCAACCAGTTATCGATACTGAAGGAAGAGCACTTCAGGGAGGATGTCGAGCAAAGCACTAGAGAGGATAATCAATTGTATCTATGGTAGTGTCTTGGTAAGATAAATCAATTAGCCTGGTATTGTATTCCAAAAGCGTGTATTCGCACGGGGGTGCAAGATGTCTGCCAATGACACGTCTGAAAAAAAAGAAAAGCACGGCATTCTTTACTTTATACAAAAACTATTTCATCGAAAATCCCACGCACAATCGAATAAGGTTCAAGATGGTGAAGAGAACTTCCACTTAGAGCCAAAATATTGGCCAGAGGTGATCGATTTTATTGATAATTTAAATCAGCTAATAGAAGCCAATACTATTTCTGATATGAATATTGCGCATATAAATCAACGGATCGTTGATTATGTGGAAGAGCAAATTAATGTTAAAGGCTCATTGAAGGATATAGAAGAACGTTATAGCGCGTTAAATACACTCGCCGATCGCATACAAAGTAGCACGATTAATAAAATTGTAGGGCTAAAGCACGCTACAACTACGCACGCTGATTTCTCCGATGCTATCACTAAATTCAAAAAACGCTTAGAGCAAAGGCACCAAAGTGAAGTTGCCCATTTTGCTCATAAAGGCGCCGAGCATCCCCCAGTGAGCCATTAGGAAAAACTGAATTAAAACACAGTGGTCTTGGTAATTGGCATCGAGATAGAGTAAGATAAGTATTTAGTTAGAAACCTTTATTGTTGACCTATCTTAAAACAGGTGTAGGAGGTTTTATGCCAGAGGAAAAACCAGAAAATAAAGAAGCCGAAAGTAAGGCAAACCCAGCCCAAGAGGAAAAGCCGCAAGTAAAGAAGGGATGGGGCTTCGGTAATATCATGGATGCTGCAAAGCAGGCTGCGCAAGGGGCGGCAGAAGCAGCGAAGCAAGCCTCTGGTGCTGCTACCATGGCTAAAGATGCTGCGATGAAAGCGAAAGACGCCGCTATGAAAGCAAAAGATGAAGCCATGAAAATGGCCACGGATGCAAAAAGCACGGCAGAAGGGTTGATGAAGAAAAAAGAGGGGACGCCTGAGAAAGGTGTTGAGGAGCCAAAGAAGGACGACACGAACAAACCCACTCCCTAGAGAGGTTAAGTCATGTTGCACCATCAAGAACCTGATGTTGTTTTACAAGCAACATCAGGAAAGTCTTTAAAAAAAGCTTCAAAACTTGAAAAATTTAATCATGTGCTCAGTCAAGCGCTAACCCATTTCGCTGCTCTTGATAGGTATGATGAAAATGGCGTTTTGATTGGAAATAAAGCTTTTGAAGAAGAGGGTATCTTCAGGGTATCGGGTGCGCAAACCCAAATCCAAGATGTTTTTCGTAAAATGCTAGGCGAGGCGCCTAATGATCTTGCTGGCGATCCTACGGCAACCCTGCTATCTGGATTCGAAAATTTTATTATAAATGAACACAATATTATTGGGCTTATTAAATATGGTTTAAGAAATTTTCAGATCCAATGGTCTAAAGAAGCGCAGGGTGAATTTGAAGCCTTTAGGCAAAGCAACGATGGTAAAAATAAAATGAGTTTTCAAGTGCTCATTGACAATATGCTTAAAAAGGGACTTCATGAAGAAGCTAAAGCCCTGCATAATTTATTACATCTATGTCATCGCGTTAATTCTTTTGAAGCTAGGAACAAAATGTCTGACAGTAATATTGGTATTGCCATTGCCCCTTCCATTGCTCTTTTTTTTAAAAATAATTTAGCGATTGATCAACCAACCCAAGCAGGCTTACCTGAAGAGCAGCTTGAAGCCGGTAGAGCACGTTTTATAGAGGCGATGAAAGATCCCTACTTTAGCAAATCCTATTCTGCGCAAAATCCTCAAGTTGCCGTCAACATGGCGAAAAGATATGAAGATAATAAAAAATATCCGCCAATTGTTAAGCCAGTAGTTGTATTTGGTATTAAGCTACCAATGTGGTTAAGCAAAGTAATTAGATTTTTTACAGGTAATCCAACCCCAAAACCAGTTGTAACGGTTACCCAGCCGTCACTCAAACCTACGACGGCGCAGGAGGCACCACCAATCGAGGCCTCTGTCTCTTTACAAAAACAGGATACTGGGCCATTACAGGCAAAAGAAGCTAAGGTGCAAGTTGAAAGCAAGAGACAAAAAGTAGTAACACACAGACACAAAGATAAAAGCACACGAGAATCAAAAGAGCCAGAGCAAACGAAAAGATCCCCCCGCAAAAAAACCAAGCATAAATAAAAAAAGCGCCATAGGCGCTTTTTTTACGTTTATACTTTTATACGTTATTTCTTTTTGAGGGATTCTATTGCATTGGTGACTTTGTCATGAATTTCGAATATTGAGGAGAAACCGCTGATGTCGAATACCTCTCTAACATCTTTAGACATGTCACATAAGAGAATTTTACCACCATAAGGCTTTACTTTTTTAGCTGCAAGCAATAATACGCGTAAACCAGCACTGCTAATAAATTGCACGCGTAGAAAATCAATAATCATGGTATGGCAACCACCATCAATTATTTCGATCAATTTCTCTTCAAACTCAACAGCAGCAGTGCTATCGATTCTGCCGCTTAAAGAGACCACACTTTGACCGTCTATTTTATCGTCTTTAATTTCCATGGTATGCCCCAATGGTTAACGTATTAGTCCAATAATTTCATAATTTTTAAAACGTTAAAGTCACCTTCACGTTGATATTCAACTTTGTCCATTAATGTCATCACTAAATGGATCCCTAACCCACCAATGTCTCTTTCATCCACAGCTAATTGCGTATTGGGCCGTGTTTGTTTTGTGGGATCAAAGGCAACGCCATCGTCTCTGATTTCAAGTTCAACTTTATCGCTATAAACTCGGCACTCAAGCAATACGGCGTGTTCCTGATTGTCTGTATAAGCATGCGCAATTATATTGGTGATAAGCTCATCCACGCATAATAAGAGTTTATTAATTACCGTATCTGCTATCTGACGGTCATGCAAGTAATATTCTACGCGTCTTGCAATGCGGGGTGCCTCTTCAGCACTGTTCGCAAAATGTAAGGTCAGATGTTGGCTCATAGTTGCGCGTCCATTCTCAGTTTTGCTTTCTAGCTAAATAGCGTATCGCTAGCATGGTGATATCGTCACTTTGCGGGTGTCCTGCAGCAAAGCTGGTGATATCAGTCCTAATTGTATTTACTAATTCACTCACTGCCAAATCTCGGTACTTTTCCAGGGTTTCTACTAGCTTCTTATCGGTATATAAGGTGCCGTCTTTGTTTTCAGCTTCAGTAACACCATCTGTATATAAGAAGAATAGATCACCCTCATTTAGCTGAACCTGATCATCTTTATATAACATATCATCCATAACACCAAGCGCCATACCGTGCGATTTTGTCAGGCTCTCAATACCAGCGCCTTTACGGATAATGTGAGGTGGATTATGCCCAGCGTTTGAGTAAGTTAAAACACCTGTTTTTATATTCAAGATCCCATAAAAGGTAGTCACAAACATAGCATTGGCATTATCTTTGGATAAGGCGTCATTCACGCGGCTTAGGCACTCACCTGGGGCTTGGCTGCCATGATAAGCATGTGCTCGAATTAAGGTACGAGAAACGGTCATAAATAAAGCGGCAGGCACACCTTTACCAGATACATCTGCTATCACAATGCTTAAATTATCTTTAGCCTCATCTAGCCAAAAGAAGTCATAAAAGTCACCACCAATTTGCTTTGCGGCGATCATTTTTGCAAACATATCAATATTAGTGTCGCTAATAAAATTTCGCGGCAAAATAGATTGTTGAATTTCATTAGCAACATTCAATTCATGCAAAATACCATCCAGACGCGATTTAGTTCTTTGTGCATTAAGGAGATTTTGAATATGGCCAAGCGTTTTTTCAATGGTAACATTTAAATCTTCAAAGTTAATGGGCTTCGTGACAAAATCGAATGCACCTAAATTCATGGCTGCACGAATATTGTTCATGTCACCATACGCTGAAACAATAATAGGAATAACCTCTGGAAATTTTTCGTTAATGTTTCTTAAAAGCGTTAATCCATCCATTTCTGGCATGTTAATATCTGAAATAACAAGCCTTATCTCTGAGTCTTTGGCAAGCAACTCTAAAGCCTGAATACCATTTCTAGCAAAATACAGTGAAAATTTCTTTTCACGAACTTGACGTCTAAAGCGCTGTGTCATGAGCACTTCAACATCTGGTTCGTCGTCGACGATTAATATTTTTGTTGTATCAAAGTTTTCAGCTTCCATAGACAACCTTTTAAACACCCTTCGGTAATTTGATTATAAACTCAGTAAATTCACCCGGTATTGAATTTACATCTAATTGACCGTTATGTTCCTTAACGACTATATCATAGCATATAGGTAGCCCAAGACCGGTTCCTTGGCCTGCGGGCTTTGTTGTGAAAAATGGTTCAAATATTTTTTGCTTAACACTGTCAGGGATCCCATTGCCATTATCTTTAATTTTGATGATAACAAACTGTTCATCTTGCAGCGTTGTAATTGAAATAGTGGGCATAAAGGTTGGCTCAGCTTTTTCAGCTTTTTCATTTGCGGCATATAAGCCATTATTGATAATATTTAAAAAGACTCTACCAATGCTTTGCTGATTAACGGTAATTGGCTTGATGCTTTGATCAATGTTTTTTTCAATTTTAACGTTGGTTTTATTATTTTGCGCTCGCATGCCATGGTAAGATAAATTTAAATATTCTTCTAATAAGGCATTAACATCTAAAGGCGCTTTTTCTACTTCAGAAGTTCTAGATTGAATAAGCATGTTTTTTATAATAGATTCAGCGCGTTTACCATGTTCATTTATTTTTTTGCAATTAACCACAATATCTTCTATGGTGCTGTTAATGGCTTCTTTTGTTTCTTTGTCAGCGTTTTCAATAGGTTTTTCAATTTCATCTTTTAGCTCTTGCAGCAGTTCAACCGTCATATCTGCAAAGTTATTAATAAAATTGAGCGGGTTTTTAATTTCATGGGCAATGCCAGCTGCAAGCATACCAACAGAAGCCAATTTTTCTTGAAGCATGAGTTGGGTTTGGGTTTCTTTTAGGCTTTGCTCACAAAGCGTTAATTTAGCGTGATCTTGGGGCAAGGGAGAGGGATCTTGTGTTGGGGCCACAAATTTACTAGAAGCTTTTAAGGCGAGCGTCATTAAGATAATGGCAAAGAACAGCGCAACGATAAAAGCAATGCCCATCACGTAATTTTGTTGGTAAAAAGCAAAACCACACCCACCGATAAAAATGAGTAATATCAGTATACTGCTTGGGCTTTGCTTCACAAATTGATAGAGCTGCTTCAACGTGTCCTCATGCCTCCCTGTTAGGCGTCACTTTGTCTATCAGCGCATGCATATTTCCCCCAATGACAAACCTATTTATATATACAGTACTTAAGGCGAATATTTTTCTAGAATTATTATTAAGGATAGCTCATGTTAGTGAAGCAACTATATATTGGAGATCTTATTTGCAATCGGGAAATTGGTAATTACAGGGAATTTAGCCAGCGTGTGAAGTGCCTTTCGTGTGGCGTTTAAAGCGCAGTAAAAGGTTAAATAACAAGGGGTTAAGTAAAATAGAAATAATCGCGCTACAAAGGATAATGTCTTGTGTCTCTTGCGACATCATCTTCAATTTAACGCCAAGGGCAGACAAGATAAAAGAAAACTCGCCAATTTGCGCCAAACTGACTGAAATCATGAAGGCCGTGGATTGTGGGTAACGAAACGCAAGCACAATCAGATAGGCGCCAATCGATTTTCCAAACACAATAATGACAACAGAGAGGGCCACCGGGATAAAGTGGGTGAAGAGAATCGTTGGGTTAAGCAACATTCCCATGGCAACGAAAAACAATACAGCAAAAGCATCCCTAAAAGGTAAGGCTTCTTCTGAGGCGCGGTGACTAAAATCAGTGCCATTCAGGATTACCCCAGCAAAAAAAGCACCCAACGCGATAGACGCACCAAATAGTTTTGCCGCAATAAAGGCAACTCCAAGCGCCACGAATAATATACAAAGCCTGAATAATTCAGCAGATTTTGTTTTTTCTGTGGTTTTAAGCATCCAACGTATAAGCCGTTTGCCAAAAAGCAGCATAATACAGACGAACACAATTAATTTTAAGGTGGTAATCGAGAGCGAAATCCATATTTTTTTATCAAAAAGCAGATCTTCATGCTGCGCAGAGAGAAAATCAGCTAGTGGGGGTAAGACAACCAAGGCGATAATCACTGCTAAGTCTTCTACGATGAGCCAGCCAACAGCAATAGTCCCTTGTTTGCTTATCAGTAACTTTTTTTCATCCAACGTGCGGATCAAAACCACAGTGCTGGCCACAGAGAGCGCTAACCCATAGATAAGCCCTTCTGCTAAAGGCCAGCCAAAATATTGGGTAACCCCAATGCCCATTAAGGTAGCGAGTAAAATTTGAACAATGGCGCCAGGAATGGCGATTGCTTTAACTTTAGATAAATCTTTCATAGAAAAATGAAGTCCAACGCTGAACATGAGCAAAATAATGCCAATTTCAGATAACTCATGTGCAAGCTTAAGATCGCCGCTGTAACCCGGGGTGGTAGGGCTAATAATAACACCTGCCAGAAGGTAACCAACGATGGGTGAGAAATTGAGCTTATGAGCAATCATCCCCAAGATATAGGCATAGCCAAAGGCCATGACCAAGGTCGTAAAAAGCGGGGTGGATTCAATCATATAGCTATCATTCAATTTTAGTATTCTTATCTAATTGTAGCTCTGAATAGGTATCTTGCATGCAATAACATTACCAGGCAAAATGAGGGCATTGTTTGGTCAGACTTTTGGGAAGTATATGGGATCCTTTAAAAACAAAGTTGTTGTCATAACAGGTGGTAACAGTGGTATTGGCAAAGCAACAGCAAAATCCTTTTATGAACAAGGCGCCAAAGTGGTTATTTTGGGTCGCGACCAAGCAAAATTACAAAGTACAATCAAAGAACTCCCGGGCGTAACAGCTATTCAAGGAGATGTGTCTAAACTAAGTGATTTGGATAATCTTTATAAAACTGTTGCCAACACCCATGACAAGATAGATGTATTAGTTGTCAATGCCGGCGTTCCTGGTGGCGCTATCGTTGGTGAAGTCACAGAACAGCATTTTGATAGCATTATGAATATTAATTTAAAAGGTGCTTTCTTTACGGTGCAAAAAGCGGTTCCTTTGTTAAATGATAATGCTTCAGTGATTTTAATATCTTCCATGGCATGTCATGGTGGGTGGAGAGGCTTGAGTGTGTATTCCGCTGCAAAAGCGGCAATCAGTGTGCTAGCGCAAACCTTCTCGGCTGATTTAATTGATAGGGGTATAAGGGTAAATTCTATTTCACCAGGTTTTACCGATACGCCCATATTCACCGACAAAGATATTATCCCAAAAGCAACAACGATTATTCCCATTAAGCGTTTTGCAACACCGGATGAAATAGCCAATACAGCCCTATTTTTGGCAAGTAATCACTATATTGTGGGGCAAGATCTTTTGATAGATGGTGGCGTGAGCACAATAAGGCCTGAATTTAGGGAATAAAAGGACCGAGTGGTGAGTATAGCCACTGTGAGTGTATTTTATTTATTCTTATTTTTTGTTCTATTCCCGAGAATACGAGCATCCTCATCATCTTGATCCTGCCTTCGAACTGTCTTTTCTGATTTAGCACTTGCTTTCATTTTAGACAGTTCCTCCCTTCTTTTCTCTCTAGGATCATTGCTCATGTCAGGCAGGGCATTATAAGCAGCTTTAGCAATTCCAAAACCCCAACTTGCCCAAGATTGGCGATTTTCAGGTTCTTGTTTCTTAACGGCGTCTGGTTGTTTAGCCTCAGGTTTTTTTATTATGCTTGTGGTTTCTTCAATAAATAACAAGCACATTTTTTGTTTGTCTTCTAGTTTTGCAATTTCTTTTTTAACATCTTCAGTTTGAACCTTTGTTTTTAGCTTTATAATTTGATCGCCTGCAACCAAAAATTGGCCATGACTTATCCGTGCATTATCAAAATCATTTTTATTGGCAGTGCCTGATTTGACGTTGGTTTCGCAATCATGAAGCAACTCCAAAATACGCTCTTCAGCAGTTTTGCTATCAAAGGGTGGTTTACTTTGCTCGTCTTCAGGACCTTTCGCAGCCATAACTACCTCCCAAAATATCCTTTACAAACCTTAATTTCGAGTAGGTACACTATCATTGAAATAGGACCTAACTTCGCTATTTACAAGTATGACAGTGGATGATTTGGATTAGTTCGATAAATATCTAGTGGTTACTGTATCTACACAGCTATGTAATTGCTTTGAATAGAGGGCAGGTGCTGGGTTGGATTTTGCACCCTGTGATTTCGAATTGGTATTGTGAATGTTCTGCTTTATTTGGCTTATTTTCAGGGACATAAGCAAATTGATTATGGTAAGGGGCTTTACCTTCAATAAGCTCTGTTAACAGTAGCAATCTGCAGTTTTGCAGCTCATTTGTCTCTTGTAACTGAATAATGGTACCTAGTCTTGCATTCCATTCTTGCTCAGAAAGAGATCCTTTTGAAGGAGGGAATGATAAACCTGTTTTATAATTAGCATAACCTTTGGCGCTCATGTAATAATCAATATTGCCACCCAGGATCTGCAGTTCAATAGCAAAGCCTTTACTTCTATAGGTCATTTTAATAACAGGTTCTTCAGAAAAGCCAGATTGCTGTTTAAGAAACTGGTTTCTAAAACCTACTAATTGCTCTTTGGGAGCGGCTATCACGCCTCTGATGGCGGCATCGAATCGATTTTCATGTTCTTGAGGAAATACAAACCAACGCACAGCTAATAGATCTTCTACAATATTTGAAAAAGAAGATAAGTCCATTTTTTCTAAATCATGTAAGCTGGGTATTTTTTTCCAAATCGACTGCGTAGATTTGATGCGACTTACAAAGTCAATGGTATCATTTGGCTGAAATGATTTTATGAGTAATGTTGCATCTTGTAGCCATTGTTCTCCATAAAGTCTTACTAAATTTTGATTGATATGATGATGGAATGCTGGGTATACATATTCAAAAATGGTTTGGTTCAATAATGCAGCTTCTGCTGATAATCCTAACTTATAAAGCAGAGGCACCACTAAAAATCGATAGCCATAAGCGATATTTTTATTTTGAAATGTTGTTGGAACGGTAAAACTGTCAGCGATCTGCTGCCCACAGCTTATTGCTAATTCCTTAACAAGATGAAAATTAGCTAAAAGACTTTTCTTTTCTAAGTCTTTTAACAGAAGATCGTTTTTAATATCGCCTATGTCGTCAACCTCTTTAAGATTAACGATTTTATCTGTTAAGTGAGCAACAGACTGTTCAATATTATCAGTCAAGTGCTATGCCATCCTATGACAAATTTACCGCTATTTCATTTAGCCAGATTGTGTTTTCAACTGTCTGATCAAGCGAATCGATGGGGTTTTGATCTTTGAGCCAAAAACCATCATCACCCTGAATTTCCATAAGATAGCTGCTGATCTCTTTACCTAAAGTTAAATATTTCTCTTCTTTGGTGGTTTTGTATAGCAGCGACATTGCCCAAGCAACTTTATGGCTAAAGTGGAATTGCTTTATAGTTTCATGACACGCTAGCGCAAAGTCGGCATATTGCTTAGCAGCGGTTAAAAAGGTTTGTTGATGCGTTGCTTGATACAGTTCTACTAAAAAAGCGCAAGGCAAGCCAATCATAAAATAAGCTTGATTTGGTTCATGCTTTTTTAACTCATATATAAAAGTTAAGTCTTGAGGAAAGTTTTGTACTTGTTTTTTGTGATTATCCACAAACAGAAACATACTCTCTTCGATATTAGGCTGGTTATTGATGTTCCAGCTTAAAAATTGACCCGCGTTAAATGCTTGCCTTGTTTGACCAAAATAAAGTGAGAGGCGACCTAGTTGTGCGCTGGTGATAATATCCATGGCATCATCACTTAAGCCCCACTGAACACTCGTGGCAAAACCACCGTGATCTTGGCTTTGGAATTTTGATAAATATTCAAAAGCAGGGTAAGAGAGATCAAATCGTCCTAATTTTTGTGAAGCTAAGGTTACCCAGCCAAGTACATAT
>CAZHSJ010000027.1:0-18487 GCA_964535225.1 Uncultured Candidatus Berkiella sp.
TTTAGCTTTAGAGATTTTGCACCCGAATTAAATGATACTTCGCTTATTGTCACAAAACCATTGCCTGAGAATGGCATTGAAAGCAAGTTAATCCGCTTGGGCAAAGAACTTTCTGAAGCAGAAATTCTAGCATGGTTACATAGCCTAGAGTCTATTGATTATGCAACCAAAACCGGGCAAGCGGTGGTGCTGAAATTGGCTGAAAACCAATATGTTGCAGGGGTGAAAATAGAAGATGCCGCCTATGTGAGCATTAATCCCGTTCAATGTGCATTAGCAATTGCCAGTGTTGCCTATAATAAAATAGCCGTTGAAGAGGTATGGACCATTTCCAATAAACGCGTTTCGGAAGAAAAAAGCGTGTTGAGACAATTTAATGACTATAAATTCAATAAAAATCCTAAACCATTAACGTTGGGCGCAATACAAGTGCTTGCTGAATTTGCGCGGGACGACAAAATCAGGATAAATATGCTAGACCGTAGTGGCCAGAAGTTAACGATACCCCTTTTAGAGTGTGGTCATCACATTCCTAAGTTTTCAAAAGAGAAAATGCCTGAGCGATTTACGCAAAGATTTGGCATTAACTAGGCAAGACAACAGGGGGGAAATACGCCCCCCTCTAGCGAACTCAATCAATCCTAATCTCATTATTAAGCAGTAAAAATTCTGCGCTTTTTACCTTCTATAATGATTCATACGATTAACCTGCGGATCAAAATCATCGTAGTAATAGTAATAGCGTTGATCTTCATACCAATGATTACCCATATACCGAATACGGTATAAATCTTCGCTGTAGTGATCAAGATAATCGTTATGTTCGCGATCGCCACTTACCACTTGATACGTAAAATTGCTTCTATCTGGATAAGCAAGGCCAATACTGGGCATGACTAATATTAAGGCAATTAACAGTGTTTTTAGCATAAACCACCCCCCTTATGAGCATGGATTACTAATTAAGACCACTAAGCCTTGAAATAGTTCCCTGTACTACAACTCCTTGAAAACACATGAATTTAATTCGATGATGCCCGCGTTATGATAAAGCAAGTCTCAAAATAAAAAAGCCCGCAACTGCGGGCTTTTTCTTAATTCCTTAATACTTTATTTTTTAGCCATTGCTTTTTCCTGCAATTGCTTGCCTTCTTTTATCGTTTCCTTAAAAGCTTGCGTATTTTGCTTTATGCTTTCTTCCAGCCATTTAGCATAGCCCGCGTTGCCTTCTAATAGGGCATCTATCATGTGTTGTGCATACGCATTCAACGGGCCGGCTGCTTTGGCCATAAACTCGCCTTGAATTTGCACCATTTGTTCTACTTTCTTGGCTTGGCTTAATTCTTGAAGTTGCTCAGCATGACATAACAACAGTTCGTTTATCACTCTGATTTGCTCTTTGCTCACCTCACCATAAAGGCGCATCGTCATTTCATTAAGCGCTAATAAGGGCGCTAAAAAAGCGGACGGGGGGTTTAAAAGCTGATCGTACATCGATGCTGGCATAACACACTCCTTCGGAAATTTTGCAACGCAACAGTTCTATCCAAAAGAATAGGCAGCACCAAGCTATGTGTCAAGCAAGTATGCTAGATTATTCAGCTTCTTTTAAGTTGTGTGACGAATAGGGAGAATTATCTTCCTCATCGGCCATAGCGCTTTGGTCAGCCTCTTTGTTTTTAACAAAGCTATTAAGCCATTGTTGTTGTAATTGCTGCCAATTCGCCACGTTTTTTTGCACCATATCTGTCATTAAGCGCAGTGGATCAGAAATGGTTTCTTCTTGGCCTTCAGCCAGGCTGGCTTTAAATAAGGCTTGTTGCTTAGAAAAAAGCTCTACACCCTGTTCAAACATTTTGCTTAGCATCGACTGCATGGAGCCCCCATAAGAGCGAATCATGCTTTGCAAGCTATCGATAGAGAAAATCGGCGGGCCATTTTCTTCCTGCTCGATAATGATTTGCAATAATGTGCTATGCGTGATGTCATTTTGCGTTCTCGCATCAATGACTTTAATTGGAACTTGTTCAACGACTAATCGCTTCACGTCCTCAAGGGTTATATAACTGCTAATTGTCGTGTCATATAAACGACGATTCGGATATTTTTTGATAGTGCGTGGTTCGCTCATCATTTTACCCTCAGCTAAGAAAGCCTATCTAAGACAGGTATTGTCCGCCATTAATGGCGAAATTTGCTCCAGTAATAAACCCGGATTCATCTGATGCTAGAAAGGTTACCACTCTAGCAATTTCTACTGGCTGCGCCAATCTACCAACCGGGATCTGCGCAACTATTTTTTGTAAAACTTCAGGGGCCACTTTTTTTACCATGTCGGTCTCTACATAACCAGGTGAAATGGTATTCACCGTGATCCCTTTGTTAGCCACTTCTTGGGCTAAGGCCTTGGTAAAACCATGCATGCCTGCTTTTGCGGCTGAATAATTACATTGACCAAATTGGCCTTTTTGTCCGTTTATGGAAGAAATATTGATAATGCGACCAAAGTTGCGTTCAAGCATGCCATTAATTACATGCCTTGTCACATTAAAAATGCTATCTAGATTGATACGAATAACTTGGTCCCACTGCGCTACTTCCATTTTTTTAAATACCGCATCACGCGTTACACCGGCATTATTCACTAAAATATCAATGGGACCAATCCGGGATTGGACTTCTTCAATCATCCCAGCGCAGGATTCAAAATTAGAGACATCGCCATAAGCAATTTCAAATTCATAATGTAGCGCACTTTGCTCTTGCTGCCATTTCTTAGCATGTGTGGCATCGCCACCATGGCTATAACCTGCAATTACCCGTACATTATTGTCATGTAGATGCCGGCAAATGGCTGTGCCAATACCGCCTGTTCCACCCGTTACTAATGCAATTTTCGTCATGTTTTTCCTGTGTTAAACACTTTCAATTGCCAGGGCAATTCCTTGCCCGCCCCCAATGCACAACGTTGCTAAACCCTTTTTAGCTTTACGGTTTATCATTTCGTGCAATAACGTCACCAAAATTCTGGCTCCCGATGCGCCAATCGGGTGACCCAACGCAATCGCGCCCCCATTGACGTTAACTTTATTTTCATCCCAGCCCATTTCTTTGTTCACGCAAATCGCTTGTGCGGCAAAAGCTTCGTTAGCTTCAATCAAATCGAGATCGGCCACTTTCCATTTTGCTTTTTCTAAACACAGTTTACTCGCGGAAATTGGCCCTGTTCCCATCACGGCAGGATCGACACCCGCCGAGGCACTGGCAACAATTTTTGCCAACGGTTTTAAACCTAGTTTATCCATCGCTGATTTGCTGGCTAAAATCACAATCGCCGCACCATCGTTGATGCCAGAAGCATTACCCGCGGTAACACTGCCCGTTGGTACAAAAGCCGGTTTTAACTGGCTTAAAGATTCTTGCGTCACGCCAGCCCTTGGGTATTCGTCTTTTTCAAATAAAACAGTTTCACCCTTTCCTTTAGGCACGCTAATAGGAATAATTTGTGAGTTAAACCGATTTTCTTTTTGTGCCTGCTCGCATTTTTGCTGCGAGCGTGCTGCAAATTTATCTTGCATTTCACGCGTAATGCCAAATTTCGTGGCGATATTTTCTGCAGTTTGCCCCATGTGATAGTTGTTAAAAACGTCCCACAGGCCGTCAACTATCATGGTATCTTTTAGTGGCCAATCCGACATGCGCTGGCCTTGGCGAGAACTAAGCAGCGCATGAGGCGCCATAGACATATTTTCTTGGCCACCGGCTACGACAATCTCATTATCACCCAAAGCAATTGATTGGTAAGCAAGCTGAACTGATTTTAATCCTGAGCCACACACTTTGTTGATGGTCATCGCCGGAACACTAACTGGAATACCTGCTTGAATACTCGCTTGGCGGGCAGGATTTTGCCCCATTGCGGCGGTGAGGACTTGCCCTAAAATAACTTCACTCACATTATCAGGGGATAGATTAATTTTTTGGAGTAATGCCTTGATTACTTGAGCGCTTATGGCGCTAGCTGTCAGTTTAGAAAGTGAGCCACCAAAACTGCCTACTGGGCTCCTTGCTGCCCCCACTATGTAAACTTCTTGCATGGAAACTTCCTTTGCACGCATCTTTTAGCAAAGACTATCAAAAATCTGCCCTAAGAACTATGTTTAATTATTTGCTTGTTTTCTTACTATCTTTATTTTTCGTGTGCTGCTTTTAATTGCTCCAACACCTCTGGCTCAGCCAGCGTTGAAATATCGCCAATCTTATCAAACTCTTTGGTCACAATATGGCGTAATAATCTGCGCATAATTTTGCCTGAGCGCGTTTTAGGTAACTTAGGAACATATTCAATATCTTGTGGCACCGCCAACTTTCCAATGCTGTCTTCAACTTGTTTTTTCAGCACAGGGATTAAACTCTCTTTCCAGGTTTTGCCTTCTCTTAAGGAGACAAAGGCATACACACTTTCTCCTTTTACGGGGTGTGGCACCCCAATAACGGCTGCTTCTGCCACTGCCTCATTTCTGATTAAAATGCTTTCAATTTCTGCTGTGCCTAAGCGATGACCGGCCACATTGATCACATCATCAACGCGTCCTGTTATCCAATAATCATTATCTTTATCTTGATAGGCACCATCTCCAGTAAAATAAACGCCAGGATAGTGTGAAAAATAAGATTTTTTAAACCGTGCCGGATCACCGAAGATAGTGCGTGCTTGCCCTGGCCAGCTACACGTTATGGTCAGCATCCCCGTTTCTTCTTGATTTAGCGATTGGCCTTGTTCATTCAGAATTTTTGGCACAATGCCAAAAAAAGGAAAACAGGCAGAACCAGGTTTTTGTTTACCAATGCCTGGTAGCGGCGCCATCATTATCCCCCCTGTTTCAGTTTGCCACCACGTATCGACAATCCAACATTTATTTTTGCCAACATGCTTGGCATACCATTCCCACGCTTGCGGATTAATTGGCTCACCCACTGTACCTAAAATTCTTAAGCTATCCCGCGATGAATTTGTTAATGGCGCCTCACCACTTGCCATTAATGCTCTAATGGCCGTTGGCGCAGTATAAAAAATAGAAACGCGATATCTGTCTACAATATCCCATGCAATATGAGGCGGTGTTGTGATAACACCTTCATACACAACGGAGGTTGCACCATTAAGTAACGGCCCATACACAATATAAGAGTGCCCTGTTATCCACCCAATGTCGGCCGTACACCAGTAAACATCATTGTGATGATAATCAAACGCATAACGAAAGGTGATCGCAGCATACACGAGATAACCCCCGGTGGTGTGAAGCAACCCCTTGGGTTTTCCAGTTGAACCTGAGGTATACAAAATAAATAAAGGATCTTCGCTATCCATCATTTCCGGTTCGCAGGTATTCCTTTGATTTTTGCAAAGCTCGTGGTACCACAGATCTCGCGCTAACATAGGAACAGCATTACCGGTATTTTTAATGACAATTACGCTATTGACCTTAACCAATTTAAGCGCTTCATCCACGTTTTTTTTCAAGGGGATTGTTTTACCATGTCGTAGGCCCTCATCCACTGTGATCACCGCTTTGCAGTTGGCGTTTTGGATGCGATCGGCTAGGGCTTTAGGTGAAAATCCTGCAAATACCACACTATGAATAGCCCCTATTCTTGCGCAAGCGAGCATGGCGACGATTGCTTGAGGGATCATCGGCAGGTAAAGGCAAACCGTATCCCCCTTCTTTATTCCAATGCTTTTTAATGAATTAGCAAATCGACAAACTCGCTCATATAACGATTGATAAGTGATCTCACATCTCCGATGCGAGTTATCTCCCTCCCAAAAAAAAGCAACTTGATTCGCTCTTTGTGGTAAGTGGCGATCAACACAGTTATAGCACGCATTTACTTTTGCTTGCGTAAACCATTCCACTTTTGCTTGCGTAAAGTCACTGCGTGTTACTGCTTCCCACGGCTGATACCAAGTTATAAAACGTTCTGCTTGCTTTGCCCAAAAACTAGTTGGTTCATTAATAGACTCTTGGTACCACTTTAGATAGGTTGCTTCAGTTAAGGTTGCCTCTATCTCCTGATTAACTCGTGTCATAAGCGTTTATCCTATTTGAGGGTGATCACCTAACTATGTTTTTTAATGATCGAATTTTTTGACCCTTAAAGAAAACATGGTAAATTGCATACGTACAAAATGTTGTACAAGATGTTTTCACATTTCAGAACGCATTGCGAGGTCTATTATGCGGCAATTAAGTTTACAGGAAGTTGAAGTTGTTTCAGGCGGCGCCGATAAAGCAGTTGTTGATTTTGGTATCAACGATCTTTTACAGTGGGGCGCAGCTTACTTAGGTGGCCAAGGCGGCTTTGCAGCTGCTTCAGGTAGCGCTCTGGCAACCTCAAACCCATTAACCATTCCTTACTTTGGCGTTAGCGCTACAAAATGGGGTCTTGGCGGGTTAGGCGGATTTGCTGGCGCGGTTGCTGGCTACGCATTAGGTCACTACTTAGGCCAATTATTTAATACCCAAGTTGTTCCTCGTGTAGGTGGCTAATTTACGTCACAAACGGGAAAGCTAAGCTTTCCCGTTTTCCTTAGTTACTTACTTTTTCAATGAGTGACTTCGTAGAGAGATCCATATTCTCATCGACTTTACTACTGATTAAACAAGCTTCAACTTGTTTGGCTAGCTTTTTGCCCAATTCCACACCAGGTTGATCAAACGAATTGATATTCCACAATATACCCTGCACATAAACTTTATGTTCATATAAAGCTAATAACTCGCCAAGCGTACGTGGTGTTAACTTGTCCATAAGAATCATATTACTCGGTTTATTTCCTGGCATGTGTTCATGAGCAAACTTAGACGTGTTATCACTGCCCTGCATGAGCGCAGCCGCTTGTGCAAAACAATTTGCCAAAAGTTGCTTATGTTGTGTAGATAAATCTGAGTTGCTTTCTTTAGCAACAATGAAATCAATGGGAATAAAATGCGTGCCTTGGTGCAACAATTGATAAAACGCATGCTGACCATTCGTCCCAACTTGCCCCCAGACAATAGGGCCAGTCGCATACTCAACCGCTTCGCCCTTTTTGTTCACTGATTTGCCGTTACTTTCCATGTCTAGTTGTTGTAGGTAATCAGAAAAACGTTTCAATCTCTCTGAGTAGGGTAACACGGCAATCGAAGGGCTGCTCCATCCATAGATATACCAAGCCCCTATCAAGGCTAAAATCACGGGCATATTTTGATTTAAAGGCGCTTGTTTAAAATGTTCATCCATTTTTCTAGCGCCTAAGAGGAAAGATTCAAAATGTTCAACACCAATTGCGATACATAATGGCAAACCAATCGATGACCATAGCGAATAGCGCCCGCCTACCCATTCCCAAAAACATAAGAGATTCTCAGGCGCTATACCCCAAGCAATCGCCTTATCTGGGTTGGACGTAACACCAATAAAGTGTTTAGCAAGATGATCCGTTTTTAATGTTTGGCTTAGCCATTGCTTGGCAACCTGTGCATTCACCAACGTTTCTGGCGTGGTAAACGATTTTGAAGAAAGGATAAATAAGGTTGTCGCAGGATCGCACACTTTAAGTACGCTTGTGATAGCATCCGGATCGATATTTGAGACAAAATGCAACTTGATCGGCGTTTGTTGATAATCTTTGAGTGCCTCGCACGCCATCAAAGGACCAAGATCAGAGCCCCCTATGCCTAAATTTACGACATCCGTAATTTTCTTACCGCTGGCTCCGACATACAATCCTTGATGTAGCTCTTTTACCAAGCGGAACATTTTCTCTTTTTCTGATTTAATGCCATCAAGAATGTTTTTATCTTGTAAAAATACTTTTTCGCTTGGGTCTTGTCGTAATGCGGTATGTAAAGCAGCTCTGCCTTCTGTGTTATTAACCACCCCTCCTTGGAAGAGCGCTTGAATTTTTTCAGCCAAATTGAACTTCTGTGCAACATCAATTAACGCTGCCATGGTCACATCGTTGATAAAATTCTTAGAATAATCTAAATATATTTCATCCATTTGTAAGGAAAATTTCTTTACTCTGTTAGGATCGGCTTGAAATAAATCGACTAGTTTTTTGGTGTTCATTTCTTCAGCAAGTGGTGCAAGCATTTGCCAGGGTTGATTACTCATCAATCAATTCCTCTACAGAATTAGTTAATTTTTTAACGGCTTTTTTATCGCATTGTGCTACAAAAGTTTGTATTGGCCCCTGTTGGGGAATAATTAGGTTGGGAGCAATTTCGGCGAGGGGAATTAACACAAAGGCACGTGTGGTTATGCCAGGATGAGGAATAGTAAGCTCATGCTCATTTATCACCTCATTCCCATATAATAAAATATCGCAATCGAGCGTTCGTGGCCCATTTTTTTCTTTTCTAATGCGGCCATGCGCCTGTTCAATAGCCAAAAGCCGATGCAGCAAAGTCTGTGCACTTAGCGTGGTTTCACACAGGATAACGGCATTGATAAAATCTGGTTGCGCTTCAATTCCCCAAGGCTTGGTTAAATATAACGATGAAGTTGCTAAAACCGATGTGTTTTCATCTTCTATTTCTACAATCGCATTCCTAATTTGCTCTAAAGGGAATTGTTGGTTAGAACCCAATCCAATATAAACAAGGTGTTTATTTTTACTCATCATTAGGTTGCGCCTCTTGAGGAGATCCTTTACGTTTGCGTGTGCGCTTTCTTTTTTTCTTGGGGCCACCAAGGGCTTTTAGCATGAGATTTCTTTGAGCATCGGTGGCATTAACAAAGCTTTGCCACCAAGTAAAAAGCGCTTCCACGGCTTCGCCACTTTGTGCCCGTAATTCTAAAAAGTCAAAAGCGGCCCTAAAGCGAGACTCTGCCAACAGTTGTAGTGCGCGTTTACCTTGGCGCTTTTCAAGCCGCATTTGCAAAATCCAAATATCACGCGCACCTTGCACAAGGCGTTTTGGAATGCTCAAGCGTTGTAGCTGTTCACGTATACAATCTTCAATGGCGTTCATATGTGCCATGTAGGGGTTTTGCCCATCACTTATATATTTTTGAGCTAAGAGGCAGATCGGGTGCCATAACAAGGCTGCGATAATAAAAGAAGGTGTGACGGGTTTATGTTCATTAATTCTTTTGTCGGTATTATTAAAAACCGCTGTTAATAACTCATGCGTGGGAAATTGTTTTTGGCTTAAAGACTGCGCCGTTGCTGGAAAAAGGATCTCGAACAAATCATGTTCGCGTAATTTTTCATAGGCTTGCTTTGCATGACCTGAATGAAACATTTTCATGATTTCTTCAAACAAACGCGCTGAGGAAACATGGGTAATTAATTCTTTTAGTTCCCGCATCGGCTTAGATAAACTCGGGGGGATCTCAAACCCTGCTTTGCAGGCAAAACGTATTGCACGAAGCATTCTCACAGGATCTTCACGGTATCTTTCCAAAGGATCGCCAATCATGCGTAAACGCTTGGCTTTTAAATCAGCATATCCATCGGCATAATCAACAACGGTAAAGTCTTTAATATTGTAATACAGTGCATTAATGGTGAAATCGCGACGCCAAATATCTTCTTCCATGCTACCATAAACGTTATCGCGCAAAATCATCCCTTTGTCAGAGTGAGCTCTCTCTTCTGAGGCATCATCTGTTTTGCTGCGAAAAGTGGCCACTTCTATAATATCATGGCCAAAGTAAACATGGGCTAAACGAAATCGTCTGCCAATTAAACGACAATTTCTAAAAATACGGCGAACTTCATCCGGGGTTGCATTGGTGGCAACATCAAAATCTTTTGGGTGTAATCCCAATAACAAATCACGCACACCACCGCCCACCAAATAAGCACCATACCCATGTTTATTGAGTCGATAGAGCACCTTAAGCGCGTTTTCGCTGATCTCCTTTCTTGAGATCCCATGCTCCTTGCGCGAAATAATGCGTGGCGTTTTTGCACCACGTTTTTCCTGTCGGCTTGAAAGTAAACCAACTTTTTTTAGAAAAGCCCTAATCATGTAGGGGAATACCTTATCGTGTAGAATCACCAACTTTGGTTTGAGTGAAAAACTAAGGTGGGTATAATACCATCGCTACCCAATAATGTAGAGCTTCTCCTGACTCGTGGCCTAGGAATGGCTCTAAACTACTAAGAGACCCTATGGATCACCTACTCAGTAAACCACTTTTAGACTATATCACCGCTGTTTCGAGCAATGAGCCGCCTTTACTGAAAAATCTGCGCGCAAAGGCTACCGCTACCCTTGGTATAGACATGACGTGTGGCCCCCTGGTTGGGGGATTGTTACACCTTTTGGTCAAACTACAACGCGCGGCGACTTGTTTAGAATTAGGTACTTTTGCTGGATACTCTGCCCTTCAGATAGCAAGCGCGCTAGGACAAGATGGCAAGTTAATCACCTGCGAAGTTGAGCCTAAACACGCCGATTTCGCACAGCGTTATTTTGATCAAAGCCCCCATGGGCACAAAATTTTTCTTAAACGTGACGAGGCAAAGCAAACTATCGCTCAGCTTCAAGATAAATTTGATTTTATTTTTATTGATGCCGATAAAGCAAACTATCCCGAATATTATGATTTATTGGTACCAAAACTAAAACCAAACGGGTTAATGGTGGTGGATAATGCGCTATGGAAAGGTGAGGTTGTTTCGCCCGAAAACCGGCGCGCCATGGCAATTGATACCCTCAATAGAAAAGCAAGCGAGGATGCGCGCGTGCAAACACTGATGTTGCCCATACGCGATGGTCTTCTACTCATTTATAATCGTCACGCTTGAGTTTTTCCTTACAGCGGAAACATGTAGGCATTCTTTTATGCTCGCTGCGCTAACTCGCGCCTTTGAGGGCGCTCAAACAATTCTTCGCTCGCAAAAGAAAAACCTACATGTTCCCGCCGTGAAAATTTAAGGGATAAAACCATGCAGACTTCACACTTGAGTCTTAGGCTTTATTTAATTTGCATCTAGTTAAACAATCGTACTTTAGCCAATTTTTCAACCAGATCCTGTGGCAATTCATTATCGTCTTCAGGAGCTCCTTTACGTAATTGTGCTAAACATAAATGCAATAACGTGGGCACCGCTTTAAGGGGCGCGATAAGATCTGTATTTTCGTGATGTTGCGCAAGCTCCCAAGGGCAGTTCCCCACTTGTGTTTTTGCTTGTAAGTTCGCTCCATGCGCGAGCAGCATTTCTAATATCTCTTTTTGGGCCGATTGCGTTGCGTTGCTACTGGCTAAATAATGTGCCGGTGTTCTTGCTTGTGAATCAATCGTGTTTTTAGCGCCAGCTTGTAACAATAACCAAACACAAGTAACGTCGCCTTGTTGGCAAGCCGCATGCAGCGGTGTTTGTCCCAGGCTATTGGCAATATTGATATCACTCCCTGCCCCAATAAGCTCTTTTAATGCTAAGGGGTGCCCTTTCGATGCCGCAATGAAGGCTGGTGTTTCATTTGTTGCCGTTAGGGCATCTATATTGAGCATTTGCGCCTTTTCTTTCACAAGTACTTTTAAGAGCTCATGCTGATTTGTTAGCGCCAGATAATGCAGCACCGTTGCGCCTTTTTTGCTTTTTGCGTTAATGTCCGTGCTAACGGCAAGCAACTCGGAAAATAAGTCTAAAGCGCATGGTATGGTTGGGTGACAAACCGCGGCCAACAGGGCAGTCATTTCATTTTGCCCAAAAGCCTGATTAGCTAAATGCGGGAATTGTCGCAAGGTGGTAATTGCTTTAGGTTGGTTTGTTCTTACATCTTGCATTAGCTGAGTGAGCACTGGGTTTAGCATCTTTTGCCTCATCAATTTCGATGAAATAACATCGGTAAGTGATAAACGGTTGTTGGATGCTAACACACAAGACAAAGGCAGTAAACTTTCTTTTTAAAAAAATTAGGTGTAATTACTTATTTTTGCCATGCGCCTGTCGTTGAGAGACAGGGACATGGCAGGAAAATGAATAGCTAGAGAATTTATTTGTAGTTATAAGGGGTTGAGACATAACTACTTAGGGTGTCAAAAGCATAAGACGCCCCTTTACCTAAAAGTGAACCCACATTCCAACCACTTGTTGATGGTTTCTTTTTCAAGGGTTCGCTTGGCAAAAATGCTGCCTGCTTTTCATTTGGAATTACCAGGATAGATTGATCAAGGGAAAACTCATCAAGCAATTCGCCTCTTTTACTATACACCTTTGCATCAGGATAAAACGTTTTAGCTGATAATTTTTCATAGACTTCTTCATCAAGCAATTTTGCATCATCTTCTATTGAAGGCTTAACGGTAGCAATTTTTTCTGCTTGTTTTTCTTTAAGGGCATTGGGATTATAGTCATCAATAATGGTATAATTGCTAAAATTAGCAGCAAGCTTTTTCCTTTTTTGTTGATACGCTTTAAATTTATCATAAACTGCAATTAGATTATCTACATTTTCTTTTAAAAATTGCGCTAATTTTGCATTCACTGATAGGTAGTTTTGCATGGAAGCGCCATTTGTTTTTAACATATCATTTAAGGCAATCTTGAAAATTTCCATATCAGAATATTTTTGGTTCGAACCGCCTTCCATCACGCCTAAATTTCTTGATAAAATAGTAACTAAGCCAGAAGAAAATGCCTTAACAATATCTTGCACCACTTCATCTTCTTTCAAAAAGGTAAGGAATTGTTCGTCGTTTTGATTGGAGAGTAAAAAGAAGGGTTCAAGCTGCATCATTTTATCAACAATTGCAGAAATTTCTTTGCTTAAGGCCTGTTTTTGAGCAATTCGGGTGCCCATTGACTTGCTTGCTAACGCCGCGCGTTTTTTGGTTATTTCAATAAGGCCTGTTGGATCTTTAATATTACTAGATAACACTTTGTGCTCCCCTAAATGTAGCTTGTTGTATCCTACTATTTTATGTTTCTAGGGAAATAACCTAAATGTTACCTGGAAGGCTCATTGTGCCGTTCGTCTACAATATTGACATTCCGTGCAATTCAACCTTACTAATTGGTTAAAGTTTTGGAGGATTTTGCAAGGTATTTGCTTTATTAAAACTATTGATGAGCTGCTCTAGTGTTGATACATTTTCACTTAAATAGTTTCCTAAGCTTAAGTTTATTTTCAGGTAATTCAACATAGAATAGCCTTGGGTAAGTTCCATTTCATGCAGCGCTAACAAAAACACCTCTCTCTCATCGCGCTGAGATTTGCCCTCGCTGCCAGCACCTAAATTATATTTAAAAAAAGGCGCAAGACCTTTGGCAAATTTTAATAAAAAAGCCTGGTGTTGTGGTTCTTGCGTGAATAATGCTTCAAGTTCCATCGGCTTTTCAAATAACATATGAAAGAAGGGCTGATGTTGTAACATAAGATTGATAACGGGTTTAAATTTTTCCATTTGAACTTGCCCGAGCCTTGCGCGTTCGGCCCATACTTTCTCGCTTTTGGCCGCGCTCTCTTTTCGCTTTATTTGCTCGGCCTTAAGTTCTTGTTCAGACAAGTCTTTCTTGCCACCCTCTTTGCTCATCTCCCCCCCCCTTTTGGGTATTATACACCGGCGTTATTTAACTAGCCAAAAACTGTTTATTCAACATCTTGCCGTTTACTGGTAAAATCGCGCACTTTGGGCACAAGGAATTGGTGTAAATGCAACACATAACACAATAATAAAGAACCTATATCCTATGAGTACGAGCGGTCCAAGCAGCCCTAGCGCTGTTCCTATTAATAAATTAACCTCTCAACATTGCATCGCTGACACTGGCAAAGCAAACAAGCCGATCCAAGCACCCGTTGTCGAAGAAACTGACTTGCAACAAGAAAGCTTAAGTGACATCAACGCTAAAATGGCTAGCGTTTCATTAAGTACCAACGCAACCCCTAAAATGTCTTCTTTGGCCCCTACTTTTATTCCTAAATTTATTACTCTTATTCCCACGACGAGAATCGTTCCGATTAGCGATAAAGTGAAAGATATATTAACCACGCTCAATCGTCATGGTTATTATGCCGTTATAGTGGGGGGCGCTGTGAGAGATCCGCTTCTTGGCAAAATGCCAGCGGACGAGGATATCGTTACAAACTGCCCCGCTGCTAACATTAATACCCTCCTAGGTGATAGTTTTTATGTTGAACATCATTCACAAGGACATCGATTTCATTCTAAAGATAATATTGATCTTAGCTGTTCAACGCTTTCTTTAGAAAATGAATTAGCACAGCGCTGTCTTTATGAAAACACCTTGATTGCTGACAGAGACGGCTTGGTTTACGATAAATTTGGTGCAATAGAAAGATTACTATATAGCCCAACAACACAAGTGCTTGATATACTAGCAACCCCCAATGAGCGATTTAAGGCAGATCCCGGCCTCATGTTACGCTTAATTCGCTTTAGCTCACAGCTTCAAAAACTAATTTCCGACTCCAATCTGGTGCCGCTCATCACAAATGCCCACTTAATAACAACGCTCCCCTTTGGTAAATATCTTAAACATCTGGAAAAATTATTTTTAGGCGGTTTTGCGTATATCAATATGCTAAAATTTGCCCATTTTGAAATAGCTTGTCATTTACTACCCGGTGGAGAAAAAAAGAAAATTACGTGCAATTTAGTGCCTTATACGCATTTTTTGTATCATACTTTTATCGCATTAGATTCACTAGAAAGTCATGCAATTCAAGCACAGGCTACTCCCTATCATGTATTGGGATTACTCTTGTTGCCAGAAATAATTAGCCTTACAAAACAAAGATACTCACTTGAAGAGAGCATTACCAAGGTAACGCAATTTTTTTGCGACAACTATACTGGCCCATTTAACAATGATGAAAAAGCTTGCTTTACCAATCAAGCCGCCAGAACGCTACAGCTCTATTTTGAGTTATATCTTGCTCAAGTCGCCGCTTATAGAAAGAAAAAGCAACAACTTGCTCAGCAAGCCCCGGCCCAAAATGGTGTTTTAACGCAGTACAAACTACCCAACACGCAACAAAAGGGATCCGAACCAAAATCCACTTATGATAATTCGCGAAAAAAAACCACCTTGGGAGATTTTATTTCTTTGTGACTACCTAAGATTTAATGACACCACAAGCAATTCTATCGCCACCACCACCCATTGGCGGAACGTCTGAATAGTTGTCTGCGCCTTGGTGAATGACCACAGAAGTGTTTTTAATATCATTCAACGTCAAGCGTTTTGCAGTCAGGGTTTGTTTGGCATTACCCTTATCATCTGCGCTAAGAAGGGGGAGATCACCTAAATGGCCTTTGCCATGGGGGCCTAAATGATGTTCGGTTTTATTGGGATCTAAATGGCCGCCTGCCTCAAGGCCCGCTACCCATTTCCCATCCTTCATACCACCCTCACAGAGCGCATTTTCATGGATATGAAAACCATGTGCGCCTGGTGATAACTTTTCAAGATCGGTTTTAATCTCAAGGCCCTTATCTGAATTAGCAAACGTAATTGTGCCTATTTTTTCCCCAATGCCTTTTTTTTCACTGTCTGACGTTAATTGATAGACATCGACAATTACCTGTGCAAAAGCTTGTCCCACACCAAGTTGGCAAAGTAAAAATAACAACCCTAGCTTTTTCATTTCAGCCTCCTTGGGCTTTTTCTACCTAAACTTAAATTCTACTGAGGCCACCGGCAAAAAAACTACCGCTCTTTTCTTAATTTAGCGCCAGAGGATGGCGATTGGTTAAGTTTGTGGTAAATTTGCAACCCTCAGACAAGGGCAGCGAAGCACATGACATACATCAATATATCGGGCTATAAATTTATCAACCTAACAAACTTAGAGGCATTGCGGCAACAACTCGCCACCTTTTGTGTTGCGCAAAATCTTAAGGGCACCATTTTGTTGGGCACAGAGGGTATCAATGCTTTTTTAAGCGGGCATCGCGATGCTATTGATGCGTTTTATATGCTATTGCCAACCGTAGGCTTATCAGACATCGATTTTAAAGAAAGTCATTCCACGCAAGCGCCTTTTAAATATATGCGCGTTAAAATTAAAAAAGAAATTGTGACCATGGGCGTGCATGATTTAAACATTCCGGAGAATAGAGCGCCTGCGTTAAGCCCTGAGCAATTTAAGCAATGGCTCGATGAAGGCAAAGAGATGGTTATTTTAGATACCCGTAATGACTATGAAATAGGTTTGGGCAAGTTTCATAACGCGATCGATTTAAACATTAAAGACTTTCGTTCGTTTCCTAAAGCCTGTGAAAAATTAGAAAAATATAAAGACAAAACGATTGTTACCTATTGCACGGGCGGCATACGTTGCGAAAAAGCAGCCCCCTATCTTATTACGCAGGGGTTTAAAAACGTTTTTCAGCTTGAAGGTGGTATTTTAAAGTACCTAGAAAAATTTAATAACACACATTTTGAAGGCGAGTGTTTTGTCTTTGATAAACGCTTGGCGGTCGATACTGATTTAAAAGAAACGAACACAGTACAGTGCCATCATTGCCGACATCCTGTGAGCGAGCAAGATCAGCATACCGCGTATTATGTTGAGGGAAAATCTTGCCCAGCTTGTTATGAATAGGCAATGGCTTAGCAGGGGCTGCCAAGCACCACCTGGTAATGCAATACCATTATTACATGCTAAATCTAGTATTGCATTACCAGCAGGTGTTGGCAAAGTCATTTTTGGAAAACAGGACAGTCCTACCAAGGCACAATCTCACCATTATAACGAATAAACTGTACTTCCCCAGGCTTTGGTTTGTAATGTGCAATAACCTCGCGCATGCCTTTTACACTCTCTTGCGCTTGTAAGGTTGCGCCATCGCCTCCCATACGGGTTTTTACCCAACCTGGGTGCAATAACAAAACTTGAATTTTTTTAGACTCTAAATCAATAGCCGCACTTTTCATTAACATGTTTAAAGCCGCTTTGGAGGCCCGATAACTATAATACCCCCCACTGGTGTTGTCTGAAATGCTGCCCATGCTGCTTGAAAGAGAAGCAATTAATTTACGCTCACTTTTTGCCACTTGTGGCGTAAAGGCCTCTAGCATTTTTAAAGCGCCTACCGCATTAATCATAAATGTTTTTTGCATTATATCAGTGGAGATCTCCCCCAGTTCATCCTGCTCCAGAAAGCCGGCATTATTGAGTAAAATATCAATGGGAGAACTAATACTCTCGCTTAATGTAAAAATGCTACGCTCGTTAGTCACATCTACTGAATAACATTTAACATTTGGAAATTTTTCGCTTAAGGCTTTTAGCTCAGTAGCAGTATTTAAGTCTTTGCAACAAGCAAGCACTTGCCAGCCATCACTTGCGTATTGCTTGGTAAATTCTAAGCCTAAGCCGCGATTTGCGCCGGTAATTAATATTGTTTTTGTCATAAAATCTCCAAACCCAAAGTAGGTAGTATCGCATGTGAGCTTTAGGCATTCCTTTATGCTCGCTGCGCCAACTCGCGCCTAAAAGGCGCTCAAACAAGTCTTCGCTCGCAAAAGTAAAACCTAAAGCTCGAATGCGAAGAGCTTGCTCACAGCAGTCGATTTTTAGACGAGGCGCCAAGTGAATGAGGCCCCGGAGTGTACATCTTAGTACATGACGGGGGCGAATAAACGCGGGCAACAAAGTCTAAAATTCGAATGCGAAGAGCTTGCTCACAGCAGTCTACGTTTTGGCGAGGCGGCTAGCGAACAAAGCCCCAGGAGTGGACGCTTTGGTCCATGACTGGGGTGAGAGAGCGCAGCCAACAAAGCATAAACGTAGAATGTGAAGAGCAAATTAGATAACTATATTTTGTATCTAGTCTGTGATAGTGTGGCACTCTTTTTGAGCCACAAAAAGGCTATACTTTAAAAATTAACATGTTAAATACATAACATAGGAATATCCCCATGGGCCTATCTAGCATTAGCGCAGGCAAACAGGTTCCCGATGAAATCCATGTGATTATTGAGATCCCAGCGCATAGCGAGCCAATTAAGTATGAAGTTGATAAAAATACAGGGGCCTTGTTTGTCGATCGCTTTTTAACCACCAGCATGCATTACCCCTGCGATTACGGGTATATACCCGAAACTTTATCTGATGATGGCGATCCTGTGGATGTGTTAGTGATCACGCCTATCCCTGTTAATCGTGGCTGTGTCATTAACTGCCGCCCGATCGGCATGCTCGCCATGACAGATGAGGCAGGGGAAGATCGTAAAATCCTGGCCGTTCCTGTTACGAAATTAACGGGACTTTACCAACATGTACAAAAGCTTGAAGACTTGCCCCAATCTCTGTTGCACCAAATTGCGCATTTTTTCACTCACTATAAAGATTTAGAAGAAGGAAAATGGGTTAAACTTGATGGCTGGCGTGATGCAACGGCGGCTAAAAAAGAAATCACCGACAGTATTGCCCGCTACAAAAACAAAAAATAACTGTATCTATTCAGCATGATATCCAAACCTTGGAGAACGTCCCTATTTGAGACA
>CAZHSJ010000028.1:0-18437 GCA_964535225.1 Uncultured Candidatus Berkiella sp.
CGCTATGGAGCGTCCTAAAACTTCTGCTACCGTTGCTGGTACCGCCGTTGTTATGGCTTACTCCGTGTACACTGCACCTACAAGCACCTGTGCTAGCTTAATTTGTTCTTTAGGTGAAAAATTAGCGGCTACCGGTTTAACTGCTGCTGCTACGGCTGCTGTTGTTAACGCTGCTGCTTACGGTAAAAATTACTTTGCTGCTAGCACAGCACCTCAAGCTGAAGTGGCTCCTGCTGAAAAGTCCCGTGCGCGTTCACCTGCTGCTCGTGGTCGTAAAGCTGCTCCACGTGTAGAAGAAGAAGTTGTTGTTAAAAAGACAAGAGCGCGTAGCAAATCACGTGGTCGTAAATAAGCATTGATGCTTTTTTGTGACTAAAGAAGGGCTCCATTGGAGCCCTTTTTTTCACCTTCGGTCTTATAATGCTCCCCAATTTAAAATAACTTAGGTAGCATACCTATAAATAATATTATCCACGAGGTCGAACATGATTAATTCTCCTGGCACTAACATTCCGCAGTCCCAACCTACGCAATCAGCAGGTGACTTTTTTGGCACACTATTAAAAGCTGCAGGCGAATGCTTTACTGAGGTGAGCAATTCAAACTTTAAAAATATTAAAGCGCCGTTGATAAATTTCTTAAAATTGGCTGTCCCTTCTGTCATTAATTTCTTTACAGGCTTTTTTAAAGATAAAAACAGTAAAAAAAGCAGCAAAAATAGTAATAGCGATAGTGGTATTGCCGCTAAGGCCAATGCCTTTAAAGCCAATGCACTCAATACGTCATCTCCAGTACCGTCCGTTATTTCATCTGCAGCGCTAAAAGCACGAAATGCACCCAGGTATGTAACACCGAACTATGATGGCTCCATTATTAGAAGACGTCCCCTTGGCAAAACGTTGCATCAGGCGCAAGCAGAAAGAGCGGCTAAAAAAGGTAAACCGTATCTTGCCGCCAACTACAATGCTACACCTACCAAGGCGCCGGATCCCTCCACCACCATCAAGGCAGGCGATCTCTTTAAAATGGCTTCTAAAATGTTCGGTTTCTAAAAAAATCCCCCACTTGCGAGCCTACGGGCTCGCTCTTTTTATAGCATTAATAATTATTTGGCTGACATTCCGCATAAATTGACTCAAGCTTCACTTTTTGTTGACAAAAGCCCCCCTTTTCAATAAGCTGAGCGACTATTCACATCTGGTGACGAGCAGATCATGGCCGATTTAACAAAAGAACAAAGAGAAATTTTAACTGCAACGGCTTTTAGCATATTACTGAGCACCAGTTTTGTGTGGGGTTTTGGATTAGGGGCGGTATCAGGGCTTTTAGTTTTAGCGACAAATACCGTGTTTAGTCTTGCTGCCATACCTGTTGTAAATTATTGCATTAACCTTGCAAAAAAAATAAAAGAAATGGTTGATCATATTGATGAGGTGATTGTTAATACGAATAAAAGTCTTGCTAATATCGAAGTGAGTTTGCAAGACACGGTTAAAGAAGTACAACTAACGGTTAAGCAAATTAAAGACAGTACCCTACCGCAAGGGACAAAAACGGTAGCGCAAGCCACTGATGCCATTAAAGAACTTCAAACGTTGTTGGATAATATTTCTACTAAAACCTTACCCCAAGTGGATAAATCCTTTGCTAAATTTCATGAAGAAACAATCCCTGCAGTAAATACCGTGGTTACGGATGTACATCAATCCATGGGTTTTGTGAATGGCGGAGCACAGACAGCGAGCAATATTTTATCGCCAGTTTCTGGGATGGGACAGTTAATTCGCAAGGCCATGAGCTATGTTCCCGGTTTTAGCAGAACGTCCGTTGCAGCCCCAAACCAGGCTGAAGCACAACAAGTTATCCCAACACGAGAAAAACCAAAAGATAAACCAGCATCTTTGCAACAGGTTAAACAAGTGGCGAGATCTTCACGTAGAGGGAAACTAGCCAGAAAGTAATTGTTTTGCAACGTGGGCAACGCGTTTGCCCAAGGTTTGGCAAACCGTTTTTTCATGCTCGCTCAACGGTAAGTTACTATCCATCCCTGCTACATGACTAGGCCCGTAAGGGGTGCCGCCTGTTTGTGTTTGATGTAAGGCTTGCTCACTATAAGGGACACCGACAATTAATGCGCCATGATGTAATAATGGCAACATCATGGTTAACAGGGTTGCTTCCTGACCGCCATGCAGTGAGGAAGTAGACGTAAACACACCCGCAGGGATCCCAATCAATTTTCCTGATACCCATAAATTCAATGTGCTATCCAGAAAGTATTTTAAAGGTGCCGCCATATTGCCAAATCTAGTTGGGCTTCCCAAAATTAAACCGGCACAGTTTTCGAGTTCGGGGAGGGTCACATAAGGGGCGCCCGTGTCGGGAACTGGGGGAGAGGCTGTTTGCGTGATGGGCGAGACAGGGGGGACCGTTCGCACTTTGGCACTTATTCCACTGATGCTTTCCACGCCTCTAGCCACCAAATCTGCCATCTGCGCCGTGGCGCCATGGCGGCTATAATAGATGATAAGCACATAGGGTGAATCAGACATGATAAAATCCCCAAAAGATCTACTTTAACATAAGCTGGGTAACGCGGATGAAAATTTGTCGACATTGTTATGTTTCAGGCAAAGTACAAGGCGTGTTTTATCGTCAAAACACCATGGAAAAAGCCACAGCATTGGGTTTAAAAGGTTGGGTACGTAACCTAGATAATGGGGATGTAGAATGCTTGGTTATTGGCGAAGAACAAGCCGTAGAAAAATTGATCGCCTGGTTACATCAAGGGCCTCCCGCAGCGCAAGTAACGGCAGTTAAAGTAGAAACAGCGCCATGGGAAGAGCATGAAAGCTTTGTTATTCAGCGCTAGCTTATCTTAATTCTTTCTTCGCAAATCTTCACAATTTCATTTAAGGGCAAATGCTCAACCGTGCCCGTGCGTCGATTTTTATACTCAATGGTGCCCGCATCTAAGCCACGTTCCCCAACCACAAGACGGTGGGGGATCCCAATGAGTTCACTTTCTGCAAACATCACCCCGGGGCGTTCATCTCGGTCATCAAGTAACACGTCAAAGCCGGCAACTTGTAACTGTTGATAAAGTTCATTTACCGCATCACGAACGCGATGGGATTTTGCCATATTCATGGGAATGAGTACGATATGAAATGGTGCCATCACATCCGGCCAAATAATCCCGGCTGCATCATGGTTTTGTTCAATCGCCGCAGCCACGATACGCGTTACGCCAATACCGTAACATCCCATTTCAAGCACAACCTGACGGCCTTGTTCATTTAACACAGTAGCTTTCATGTCGGTACTGTACTTTGATCCTAATTGGAAGATATGTCCTACTTCAATACCGCGTAAAATCTCTAGCGTTCCTTTACCATCTGGGCTCAGATCGCCTGCTTTAACTTTACGCAAATCAGCCACTTGTTTAGGCAGGGGGATGTCTCTATCCCAATTTACGCCAACATAATGTTTATCATCCTGGTTAGCGCCACACGAAAAATTACTCATACAAAGCACACGGTGATCGGCAATAATAGGAATATTCAGATCTTTAGGACCCACAAAGCCTGGACCACATTGGCTTAAGGACCGTAAGGTGCTTTCATCGACCAACGTAAAGGGGATGGCAACTTCGGCGCATTTTTCTGCTTTAACAGGATTTAATTCATCATCACCACGCAACAACAGCGCTACAACAGGAACTTCTTTGCCTTTTACCAGTAAGGTTTTAAGAATATCTTTTGATTCAAGTCCCATAAAGGCAGCTTGTTCTGGCACAGAGCGAATGTTCGGCGTTTCTTTAATTGCTAAGGGTTGATTTGGGGCTTCACGCTTTATTTGTTCTTGTAAACTGGTTGCAAGTTCAACATTCGCCGCATAATCACTTTGCGGGCAATATGCAATGGCATCTTCACCAGAATCCGCTAGCACATGAAACTCATGAGATTGACTGCCACCAATAGCACCCGTGTCGGCCAAGACGGCTCTAAAAGATAATCCTAAGCGGGTAAAAATGGCGCTATAAGCTTTATACATGGCAGCATAAGATTGTTGCATGCCTTCGATGCTGGTATCAAAAGAATAAGCATCCTTCATGGAAAATTCACGGGCGCGCATGACGCCAAACCGAGGTCTTATTTCATCTCTGAATTTGGTTTGAATTTGATAAAAGCACATGGGAAGTTGTTTATAAGAGCGCAGTTCATTGCGCACCATGTCCGTGATCACTTCTTCATGCGTTGGGCCAAAACAGTATTCTCTTTCGTGGCGATCTGTCATTTTAAGCAATTGTGGACCAAATTGATCCCAACGCTTGGTTTCTTGCCACAGCTCTGCAGGTTGTACCGCAGGCATTAATATTTCTTGCGCCCCGGTTTTGTTCATTTCCTCACGAATAATATTTTCCACATGTCGCAACACGCGAAGGCCTAGCGGTAGCCAGGTATAAAGGCCTTGCCCTAGTTTTCTAATGAGGCCCGCTCGCATCATTAATTGATGGCTTACCAATTCGGCATCATTGGGATTTTCTTTTAATGTGGCTAACAATAAATGGGTTGTGCGCATGCGTTACCTTTAAGCTAATTCTTTAACGTATTCTGAATCAGGATAATTCAGGACTAATACCTGATAGGTATCATTTGCTAAAGTACTTAGCTGTAATTCACGATATGACTTAACCATAATGTAAAGTGCTTCCGCGGTAACGGGAGCACGTTCAAATTGCTCCAAGACATTACTGGCGCGATTCGCCGCAGCTAAATATGCACCTTTTTTAAAGTAAAAACGGGCAGCAACCAGTTCATTTTCCGCTAAAATATTGCGCAGATAAATCATACGCTGGCTGGCATCGTTGGCGTACATACTATTGGGGAAGCGGCTCGTGAGCACATAAAACGCCTGTAAGCTTTTCTTAAAGGCAATGGTATCTCTGTCGGCACGTTCTATCGGCAAGTAGTTATTTAAGATGCCGCTGGTTTCTGAAAAATGGCACAAGCCTTTCATGTAGTAGGCATAATCTACATCCGGGTGACGTGGGTACATTCTTAAAAAGCGATCAATCGCCGGGATGGCCGCGGGATAATCTTCGCTTAGATAATAAGCATAAATAGCACCTAGCTGGGCTTTATCGGCAAATTCACCAAAAGGGTAGCGCGATTCTAGGGCTTCAAAATCCTCAGCGGCTTGCTCATAGCGCTTTTTATGTACACTTTTAACGCCCATCTGGTAAATTTCATTGGCAGTTAAATTGTTATATTTTTCGTCTTTATTGGAGCTGCACCCTGCAAGACCCAGGAGCGCTATTAATAGTAATAAAACTGGCTTTCTCATGATTGCGTTATTTCTTATTGATCAGGTGGTTATCGTTGCTTGCGAAAGTGTCCAGGAGTCTATCGTAGGCTATGTTTTGATGCAATTGAAACCAGGGAGGCTACTTATGATAAACTGTAAAAACACCAAATTTATGTTAGAATAATTGCTTTAATTTTTGACTGCTTACTAAAAGTAGGTTTAGATGGCCACGAACGAGATCACCCTCCAGACTGCAATCCCTGAAGAATGTCGTGCTATGCGCTTAGATCAAGCGCTTGCGCATTGCTTTCCTGAGCATTCCAGAAGCCGATTAACACAATGGGTTAAAAGTGGCCATGTGCGTGTAGATGGAAAATCCTCTGAGCCCAAAGCCAAAGTACACGGTGGCGAAGAAATTATTATCTGTGCCAGCGTTTTAGCACAATCAGACGAACAACCAGAAAATATTCATCTCGATATTATTTATGAGGATGAGTCCCTGTTGGTGATTAATAAACCCGCAGGGCTTGTTGTGCATCCCGCCGCAGGAAATCGTCAAGGTACGCTATTAAATGCGTTGCTCTATCACGATGCAAATTTAAGTACGTTGCCTCGAGCTGGCATTGTTCATCGATTAGATAAAGATACCACAGGCTTAATGGTGGTGGCTAAAACCTTAACGGCGCATACGTCTTTAGTTGCAGCCTTACAACAACGAGAGATTGCAAGAGGCTATGTTGCTTTGGTGGGGGTTGAAGTTATTGCGGGCGCAACGATTGATGAGCCCATCGGAAGACATCCTCATCAGCGAACCAAAATGGCCGTAACTCACCAAGGCAAAGAAGCAAGAACGCATTTTAAATGCCTTAAGCGTTATCATGGTTTTACCTTATTGGATGTAAAATTAGAAACGGGGCGCACCCATCAAATTCGCGTGCACTTATCACATAAGGGTTATCCTATCGTGGGAGATAGTACCTATGGTTGGCGCTATAAAGTGCCCCCTAAATCAAGTCCCGAATTACAACAAGCTTTATTAGCTTTTAAAAGACAAGCCTTACATGCAAGAACCTTGTCATTAGTGCATCCAGTGACTAAGCAAACCTTGTCTTGGCAAGCGCCAATTCCACAAGACTTTGCTGCTTTGTTAAAGTTGTTACGAGTAAAAGAAGGATATTACAGTGAGATGGATTTCGCCTAAATGGCCAGCACCAACGTGGGTAAGGGCAATAACAACAACCCGGTTAGGGGGCGCGAGTAAAGGAACGTTTAGTAGCCTGAACCTAGGCCTTCATGTGAACGATAATCCAGAAGATGTCAGACTAAATCGCTTACAATTATCTCAAACCTTCAATTTCATGTATGAACCTTCCTGGCTTAATCAAACCCATAGCACCAACGTGATTGTGCAAAAATCAGTTAACCCACAACAAGAAATAGAGGCCGATGGTGCCATCACGCAACTTACGGGTGTTCCCTGCGTTGTTTTAACCGCCGATTGTTTACCTTTGTTACTGTGTAATACAGAGGGCACCGTTGTTGGAGCCGTGCATTGTGGTTGGCGGGGAATAGCTGAAGGTATTATCGAAAACGCCATCAACGCTATTCGCTTACAGACCAATCACGATATTCTCGCTTGGCTTGGGCCTGCCATTGGTCAAAGCCACTATGAAGTGGGCACAGACATGCGTGAAAAGTTTCTTGAACACAGTTTGGCCACCAATGGCGCTTTCGTGCCAAGTGAAAAGCCAAATAAGTGGATGGCAAACTTATATACTTTGGCAAGCATGCGCTTAAAAGAGCGGGGCGTGGACCAAATTTACGGTGGCAACTACTGTACCTACACCGATGAGCAGTTCTATTCTTTTAGGCGCGATAAACAAACGGGGAGAATGGCAACACTAATTTGGTTAGCACTCTCATAACCAACTATATTTTAAGGCAACCCCTTTAAAAAGCTCACTGCGCCCCAATCTAGTCAGTATCGAATATAGAAGGAACTCTGGATGCGTATTGATAAATTAACCAGTAAATTTCAAGAAGCCTTAGGTCAAGCACAATCCATGGCATTGGGGCGCCAAAATTCAACCATAGAGCCTGAACATTTACTTTTGGCGATGCTAGATCAGCAAGGCGGTACCATTCGCCCGTTGCTTAAACAAGCCGGCGTTAATTTGCCTCAACTTAGATCGAGCTTAAGTGAAGCCATAGAGCGTTTACCACGACTTGGTCGCGTAACGGGTGATATGAGGCCATCCGATGCGTTAATTCGCTTATTAAATCTAACCGATAAATTATCGCAAGACAGAAAAGATACTTATATTCCAAGTGAAGTCTTTCTGATTGCCTTACTTGATGATGACGGTGAGGCAGCAAAAGCGTTGAAAAACGCGCAAGGTAATAGAAAGAAAATAGAAGAAGCCATCAAAAAAGTAACGGGGGGAGAGCCCGTTACCGATGAAAACGCCGAAGATACGCGGCAAGCGCTAGAAAAATATACCATTGATTTAACCGCAAGGGCAGAACAAGGAAAATTAGATCCCGTTGTTGGGCGTGATGAAGAGATCAGACGCACCATTCAGGTGTTGCAACGACGAACCAAAAACAATCCTGTGTTAATTGGTGAACCCGGTGTGGGTAAAACAGCCATTGTCGAAGGATTGGCGCAGCGCATTATTAATGATGAAGTGCCCGAAGGCTTAAAAGGTAAACGCGTATTGTCTTTAGATATGGGCGCTTTAATTGCCGGCGCTAAGTTTCGGGGTGAATTTGAAGAGCGCTTAAAAGCAGTCTTGAAAGATCTCTCCAAACAAGAAGGTGAGATTATTCTCTTTATTGATGAAATTCATACCATGGTCGGCGCAGGAAAAGCCGAAGGCGCGATGGATGCAGGGAATATGTTAAAACCGGCGCTAGCCCGAGGTGAACTACATTGCGTTGGCGCAACCACTTTAGATGAATATCGTAAATTTATTGAAAAAGATGCTGCCTTAGAGCGTCGTTTTCAAAAAGTATTGGTTGATGAGCCTTCCGTTGAAGACACGATTGCCATATTGCGCGGTTTAAAAGAGCGATATGAAATTCATCATGGGGTTGAAATAACAGATCCGGCTATTGTGGCTGCGGCCAATTTATCGCACCGTTACATTACCGACAGAATGTTGCCAGATAAAGCCATTGATTTAATCGATGAGGCGGCAAGCCGTATTCGTATGGCGATTGATTCTAAACCAGAGCCTTTAGATATTTTAGAGCGAAAATTAATTCAATATAAAATGGAAAGAGAAGCGCTTAAAAAGGAAAAAGATGCGCTCTCAGTGTCTCGTCTTGATAAATTAGAAAAAGAAATTAATAAAACAGAAAGAGAATATGCTGATTTAGAAGAAATTTGGAAAGCAGAAAAATCCACCTTGCATGGTGCGCAACACATTAAGGAAGAATTAGAGCGTTCTCGCACGGCCTTTGAGGCTGCAAGACGTGCAGGTGATTTAGCAAGAATGTCGGAATTGCAATATGGAAAAATACCTGAATTAGAAAAGCAATTGGCCGCAGCTTCAGAAGCAGAAACCCAAGAAATGACCTTAGTGCGCAATAAAGTGGGGGAGGAAGAAATTGCGGAAGTGGTTGCAAAATGGACAGGGATCCCTGTTGCTAAAATGCTAGAAGGCGAAAAAGAAAAGCTCTTAAAAATGGAAGAGGTGTTGGCTAAAAAAGTGGTTGGCCAAGAAACCGCGCTTAAGGTGGTGGCCAATGCTATACGCCGCTCAAGGGCAGGGTTAGCTGATCCTTCTAAACCCGTGGGTAGCTTTTTATTTTTAGGACCAACGGGTGTTGGTAAAACCGCTTTATGCAAAGCCTTAGCGGAATTTTTATTTGATACCGATGCGGCTATGGTGCGAATTGATATGTCAGAGTTTATGGAAAAGCATGCGGTAGCAAGATTAATTGGTGCCCCTCCTGGTTATGTTGGTTATGAAGAAGGAGGTTATTTAACCGAAGCGGTAAGAAGGCGCCCTTATAGTATTGTTTTGCTGGATGAAATTGAAAAAGCGCACCATGATGTGTTTAATATTTTGCTTCAAATGATGGACGATGGCCGATTAACGGATAGCCAAGGTAGAACGGTTGATTTTAGAAATTGTATTATTGTGATGACCTCAAACATTGGTGCGCAAAAAATACAAGAAATGACGGGCAAGCCATATGAGGAAATGAAGCAAGCTGTCATGGGCATGTTAACGGATTATTTTAGGCCAGAATTTATTAATCGTATTGATGAAACGGTGGTTTTCCATGCGCTGGATAAAGAAAATATTCGCGCGATTGCTGAAATTCAAATAAGAGAAATTCAACATCGTTTGTTAGCCCAAGGCTTACATTTAGCGATCACGACGCAAGCGTTGGATAAACTCGCAACCATTGGCTTTGATCCTGTCTATGGGGCAAGGCCGCTTCGTCGCGCATTAAGACAAGAGCTTGAAAATTCGCTGTCTGAATCGTTGTTGCGAGGTGAGTTTGTGCCAGGGGATACGATTCAGGTGAGCGTTGATGCGGGGAAATTTGTTTATAAAAAGTAGATGCATAATTACCTTCAAAATTTCATCTCTGATCCCTTCTCCCAATATTTGGGAGAAGGTGCCCGTAGGGCGGATGAGGGTATTTCAAATCAGACCCTCACCGCTGCTTCGCAGCTGCCTCTCCCGCAAGCGGGCGAGGCGATTTACTCGCTTGCGCTCGCCATTCAGAAGTATTTAATACACAGTGAAGAAGGGTGGGCACGCAGACTTTGCCCACCCTACTTGTACTCCCAATATTTGGGAGAAGGTGTCACGCCAGTTCAGATATCAATTCCCTCTTCATCATTAATAGAAAGTAGCAAAAACTCCACTTCTTCCTTAAATTCATCAATTAAAGGGCGTTCATTTTCATATTGATTAGCAAAATCATTCAGCATAGTGAGCGCGTCCATAACATGGATTTTATCTTTAAATACTTTTTTCATGGATTCTTTATTTAAATCAAAGGCACTATTACCAAGAAATTCTTTCAAAAATTTGATTTGATCAGGGTTGTATTCAGGAGAATTAATAGCAAGAAAGGCCTGGCTTAATTCTTCAACTTCAATGTCCTGAGGTAACATAATTTTGCCCTATTAATGCGAGTATATAGGTAATGACATCGATTGAGACAAAGAAGTTCCTTTAGTAAGTAAATTGAACTTCAATCAAAAACAGTAGTCCAAGAGACTAAAGGGTGGTGTAAGATGTAGGTACAAACATGTCCCAGGGCACGAGAAATAGTTCTAAAGGAAGAACGAATAACTACACGCTTTTTAAAGTATATGAGGAGAAACAATACCAAGATCTCCTTGCCTTTCGCGCCAAAATTAACGAAGCCCTCAAAAAAAGGGATGTAGAAAAACTTGTTCCAGCGCCGCCTTTAAACCAAATAGCTTTTAAAGGCGGTGGTGCAAAAGGAGCTGCCTATCCGGGTGCAATCAGTAGTTTAGAAGAATTGGGTTTTATTGAGGAAATAGACTTGGTGATAGGGACATCCGCTGGTGCCATTACAGCCCTCATTTTAGGGCTAGGGTTCAGTGCTGAACAATTTCGACAACTCTCAGATAAAGTTAGCTTTACAGACTTTGCAGATATTAAACCCAATGGTTGGGGTGCTTTTTTTAATGGAAATCGTCTTGGGAATGCTTTGGATCTTATTCAATATGGCGGAGTGTTCACAGGAGAGTCATTTCATCAGTTTGCAACCTATTTAATTGAACAAATGCTAGGCTCACCTAATGCAACCTTTGCTGATCTACATAATGCCAGGATGCTTGATCCGGCATTAAAAGACATGGTGTTTAAAGCGACGAGATATAATGCAAGGCCAGGTGAAATAGTTGAACAAACCTTTTCGTACCTTGATACACCAAATGTGCGTATTGCAGATGCGGTAAGGGCCTCTATGGCATTTCCAGGAGCGTTCCTCCCCTTTACGGTGAGAGAAAAAAATGGCCAAGTATTCGGTGTTTTTGCCGATGGAGGGATCTTAAGCAATTGGCCAATCGATGCCGCCAATAGAAAAGAATATTACGATCCCAAATACTTGCCTGTAGAAAAGCTAGATCACTTGGGAAAACCACATCAAATCAATCCCTGTGCGGTGGGCCTGAATTTAGTCTCTAACCTTGAACACCTTGATGATAGAATTACTCCCTTCTCGCCAAGACTTCGTAGAATTCGTGATCAAAAGTTTAAAGGTAGGCCAAAAACGAGAGAACAATCAAGAGAAGAAGAAATAAATGATCAATTAGAGCAGGGCGCATCATGGCGTTATCATGATATTGTAAAAGGAATAGTATGGCATAAAATAGGCAGCCCTATTAGAGAAGATATGCGTGAAAAGCAAGCGTTGTATGAGGATCAATGCGTTCAGATCTGGTGTGAAGAAGTTGGCACATTAGAGTTTGATGCAAGCAAAAAAAAACTAGCCAACATTTACCTTAGCGGTAAAGCGGCAATGAGAAACTGGTTGCGTAAAAATAAAGATCCCGCCATTCCTTATACCTATCCTGATCATTTTGATGACAGATTAACCAATGCAGATAAAATATTACGAAATGAAAACCCAAGAGAATTCTATTTAGAAAAGTTAACAGACTGTTATATGCAGCTTTTTGCTGAAATGAAAAAAATGGAAATGCAAAAAAAGCATTCAGACGAAAATTTAATTAAAAATGTCAAGGTGTTATATCTGAGTAAAAAAATTAATGAATTCTTGGAAAAGATCAATAAACCGCCATTAAATGCCTATAACATCGATAGTGCTGCTTTTGAAAATGCGAAAGTAAAATTTAACCAACGAGAACACTATATGGCACAGCGACGTGCTGATAGACAAAATTTAATAAGCGACGATCTGATTGTGCAGGCTGTAGCTGTGAAATTAAAAAACAACCCGCCTGAAGCGTTGCGGATGTTAAAAGGGCAGCTTTCTAGCGTAATGAAGATAATCCTCTCAAAACAGGGAAGTAATTTGCTTAGTGTGGTGGTGCAACTTGGAAACCATGATGTTGCTGCTGAATTTTTTAATATTGTTAAAAATGCCTATCAACAATGCTATTACCAAGGTAAAAAAGACTATATAAAAAATAATTTATCCAATATGTTAAACGAATTTGCACACCCAGGTGTTTTTCATGTCTTGGCAGGGCAATCGAATACTCAAATGGTTTTATTATTGATGAGAAATGGGGCGGATCCCTTGGCAGTCAATGCAGCTTCTCAAACGAATGGTCTACAGGAAATGATTATTGCTAATGATTATGCCTCTTTTAAAACAATTATAAACTATTGTGTTTCAAGAGGAATTGATATCAAAAATATTCGTTTTGGCAGTCAGAGCATCGGCCATTTTATTTTAAACAATGCGAATAATGAATTTATACATCAACTCATCAAGGAGCCTAAATTAGCTAAATCCGTTCTACATTTTCATGCCAAGGATATATACTATAATGACATTGTGCAATTAGCTGCCTTGCTTTCGAGTGATGAAAATGATAGCAAATGGAACCTTGTTAGAGAAACATCAACGTCAAGATTAGCGTTTTCAAAAGCAAAGCAACAAGGTTTAACTAACTATACAGTTCACAAAGCGAAAGCTGAATCTGCTTACCAAACCTATCATGCTATTCTTAGCGCTGAAAATCCCATTGCGATGATAAGCGCATTAAAACCGCAAGAGTGCTTTACCATTTTAAACACGAATGTTAAAGGCATTTTACGACTCAGTGCGTTAATGAAAGATCCTGCAAAGGCGGATATATTAATAGCCCTTTGTGAGCGAGCAGGGAAAAATGGCACGTATTTTAAACAATTGCGACAACTATTTTCGCAGAAGTTCTATGGAGAAACTTCGCTATATACAGCGGCTAAAGCGGGTAACACTAAAGTGGTTAAGTACTTACGATTGCCAAAATATGACATTGATATTAACCGTGCGGGTCCCATCGATACGCCTTGCGCCTTATTGGCGGCCGCAAAAGAAGGTCATTCAGAGGTGGTGAGCGCTTTGGTTTCATCAATACCCTATGGGCTTCGTATTGGGTATCATTCTGTTAGTAGACGTAAACAGGATCCACACGATCTAAAAACACCATTACATCACTTAGCCATGTATGGAACGCCCAAAGCATTTTGTGATTTACTCTACGGGGGGGGGATGAGAAGCTCGCCAACGAAAGTGGCCATGATGAAAGATAGATATGGAAAAACGCCAATTTCCTACCTGATTGAATTTGATAGAATCGATATTTTAGAAGAAATAATAAATCGTGGAAAAAAAGCAAGGAAAGGATTTTTCTATAATAGTGACTATCATTTTGCTACATTATTTGGCTGGAATGCGAATAACGAAGAAAGCATAGCCGATCTTGAATTAGCGCGGCGCATTAATCCTAAAATATTTACATATCTTTGTTTGAATTTAACTGGTGTGGAAGTTAAGAAGCAAAAAATAATGAATTGTGTTGCTAAACATGCAGCACAAGAAAATGAGAGAAAATCGGCCAGAACCATGTCGCTCACCACTGAAATGAAGAATCGAGAACTTGCTGTGATAGGTGAGAGTGAATATGATGACATGCTCATTTCAAAAAAGGGAAGTTATGATTTAAATCGTTCAACGGTGCTTGTGCGTGGTTTGCAAGAGAATGTCCCACCTAATCAGCCTATTGATGATAAGTCAGTTGAAAAAAAACCATCATCATCCACGACTCGTCCCTTCAAGAAGTAGTATTTAATCTTATTTCTGTGTATCCTTAAGCCAGAATATAAGCTTGGATTTTGACATGCTACCGCTTTATGCAACCACTCACCAACTGCTGCTAGAGACTGATCCTATACTTAAAATACAAGGTGTAAATGCGCTTTATGAAGCCTTGTTAACTTCTACGCTGAAGTATGATAATGACTCGCCCGTTTCTGCTGACATTCTTGGCGCATTACCTTTACATTTACCCTTGGTTGATCCCAGGGAATTAAAGCGACGCCGCTTATTTACGGATAAAGGCAAAGCGGCCCTCATTCATGCGATAGCCCATATTGAATATAATGCTATCAATATTGCCTTAGATGCGGTTTATCGATTTCGCGAGATGCCCCTCTCCTATTACGAAGATTGGCTCAGAATAGCAAAAGAAGAGGCCTATCATTATTCGTTGCTAGCGATGCACCTTAAATTATATGGTTATTCTTATGGTGATTTTCCTGCACACCTCGGTTTATGGGAAATGGTACAAAAAACTGGCCATGATGTGCTAATCCGCATGGCGCTAGTTCCCCGCTTGCTGGAAGCGAGAGGTTTAGATGTAACGCCTGATATTGCAAAAAGATTAGCAAAAGCAGGGGATGTAACAGGCGCTGAGATACTGATGATTATTTTTCATGATGAAATTAATCATGTCTATACAGGTAACAAGTGGTATTATCACCTTTGCAGTGAAAGGGAGCTAAACCCGACACAAACCTTTGTGTCTTTATTACAACAGTATGCGCCTGCACACTTAAGAGGCCCCATTGCGGTTGAACATCGTCTAAAGGCGGGCTTTTTAACGAAGGAATTAGATCTTTTACTGGATATGATCAGGTCTTAAATCGCAGAGCATTGGTTTTTTAAAAAGCGTAGCGCGCTAAAATATCAATTTCTTGTTGATGACTAAAAGTTGCCAACTTAATTTCAGTAGAAGAGCTAATAATAAAACTCCCCTTTTGATGCCAATCGCCAAGAACAAACCGATGCCCGTTAGGTATGATACCTTCAACTTGATGAAATTGTGGTCGATGTACATGACCATGTAACAGATAGGGAACCTTAAAACGCTGCATGATGTCTTGAACTGCACCTGGCGTAACATCTAATATGTCATGGTGTTGATGTTGTTGGTACTGCTTTGATTTGTGACGTAATTTTTCTGCAATTGATAAGCGCGTTTTTCTAGGTAATAGCAAGAAAAATTTCTGAGTAATTGGATGTTGTGCTATTTTGCGGTAGCGCTGATAGGCAATATCTTGGGTGCAAAGTTTATCCCCATGGGTTAACAGCATAGGTTTACCATACAGAGAAATAAGACTAGGATCAGATAACTTTTGTAAGCCGCTTTTTATTAGGAAATCCCTTTGTAATAGAAAATCACGGTTACCTGCCATAAAATATAGCGAAATGCCCTTGTTATGGAGTGTTTTAAAGGCTGCGGCAACTTTGTTGTGAAAAGGCGTTTGTATATCTTTTCCAACCCAGATATCAAACAGATCGCCTAAAACATATATTTTTTCTGCCATTAAAGCAGGGCCCTTCACGAAGTTAAAAAATAAATCTTGAAGGGCGTCTTCCTGTGCACTTAAGTGAAGATCAGAAATAAAAAGGGTTGAGTTCGTTTCAAACAATGACTTCAACCTTTTCGATAACAACATCATCTTTGGGCACATCATCGTGTCCGGATTTAGAGCCCGTGGCAACTTTTGCGATTTTATGCACAACCTCCATACCATCGACAACTTTTCCAAAGGCGCAGTAGCCCCAGCCCTGTGGTGAAGGTGTTTTGTGATCTAAAAAGAGATTATCGCTCACGTTAATAAAAAACTGGGAGGAGGCTGAATGGGGATCGTTTGTTCTGGCCATGGAGATAGTACCGGTTTTGTTACTAAGCCCCGTATTGGCTTCATTTTGAATGGGCGGCAAGCCTTTTTTAGAAACCATATTGGGCTCAAAGCCACCGCCTTGGATCATGAAACCATCAATAACACGATGGAAAATGGTATTTTCATAAAAACCTTGATTAACATATTCTAAAAAATTTTCAACTGTTTTGGGGGCAGCCTTGCTGTCTAATTCAAGGGTAAATGCGCCAAAGTTGGTATGAAAGACTATTTTTTCCATCGTTATCTCGCTCATAAGTACTCGCAGTGAATAAGGCGCATAGGTTATCATGTTGAGCTATGTACGGCTAGATACAGTTTCATTTAAATAACTAACAAAATATGAGTTGATGATCATATGACAACCTCGGTCTCAATTAAAACACGTTTTTGCCCTAGTCCCACAGGGTTAATGCACTTAGGTAACTTAAGAACAGGCTTATTTAATGTGCTATTGGCTAAATCCTTTAGCGCCAAGCAGCAACCAGCGACTTTTTTGCTTAGAATAGAAGACACTGATTTAGTGCGCTCAGAGCAAGAATTTGCCCATAAACTGATGGAAGACTTGTTGTGGTTGGGGTTAGATTGGCAAGAAGGTCCAGAGCGGGGAGGTGAGCATGCGCCCTACCTACAGTCGCAACGATCCGGTGTGTATCAGCAATATTATCAACAACTTTTGCACGATAATCGCGCCTATTGGTGTTTTTGTACGGAAATGGAATTGGCTATTACCAGAAAAACACAATTACAATCGGGTATTGCGCCTCGTTATCCGGGGACCTGCCGTCATTTAACGCAAGAGCAAATTGCACATAAGCGCGCCAAAGGCATTAAACCAGCGTTACGCTTTCGGATCCCCGATAATGAAACCATTCAATTCGATGATTTTATTCAAGGGCCCAAAACCTTTGCCACTAACGACATTGGTGATTTTATTATTGAAAAGGCAGATGGCTCTGCCTCCTTTATGTTTTGTAATGCCGTTGATGATGCGTTAATGAAAGTCACGCATGTCATGCGCGGTGAAGATCACCTCACCAATACGCCAAGACAATTGCTCGTGCTAAAAGCACTTGGATTGCCAATGCCATTGTACGGGCATATGCCGTTAATATTAGGGTTTGATGGCAAACCGTTATCTAAAAGAAATGGCAGCCAGTCCATCGAAGCATTACGTGAGCAGGGCTATTTTCCTATTGCCGTTAATAATTATCTCTCTCGTTTAGGGCACCATTTTGAAAACGAAAAATTATTGCCCCTAGATGAATTGGGTGAACATTTTTCTATTAATCATATTGGGCGATCACCTGCACGTTTTGATTTGGCGCAATTAAAACATTGGCAAAAAGAAAGTGTTTTAATCAAAACAGAGGAAGAAATTAATAAGTGGATAGCACCCTTTGTGTCGCCCTTGGTAACCAGCGAAAAATCCCTGCTGTTTGTGCAGACTATTAAACAAAATATAGTGTTACCGGAAGATGCGCATGCGTGGGCCAAACAATTATTAACCAACGATTGTTTGTGGGATGACGATGCGATTGCAAACCTTAACACCCAAGCAGGCAAACATATTATCGAAAATTTAACGGCCGTTATCGAAGAAGAGGGCGATAATTATCCTAATATCGTTAAAAAGCTAACAGAACGAACAGGGCAAAAGGGTAAAGCCTTATTTTTACCCTTACGTTGTGCTATCACTGGAAGAAGCTATGGTCCTGAGCTTGCCAAAATTTGCCTATTAATGGGTAAATCAGGACTGTTACAAAGGGTGCAATTAATAAAATCAAAACTATCACAATAGATGAATTAACATGTTGCAAATCTATAATACCTTTACTTCGAAAAAAGAAGCGTTTAAACCGATTAAACCGGGTGAGATCTCCTTATATGTATGTGGTATAACGGTTTACGATTATTGCCATATTGGTCATGCGCGGGTCTTTGTCGCCTTTGATGTGATAGTCCGTTTTTTGCGTTCTACTGGCTGGAAAGTTAAATATGTGCGCAACATTACCGATATCGACGATAAAATCATTAATCGTGCCAATGAAAATAAAGAAAGCATTGATGCGCTCACAGCACGTTTTATAACAGCAATGAATGAAGATGCCAAAGCGCTCAATGTGTTACCACCTGATGAAGAGCCACGTGCAACAGCCCATATTCATACCATTATCGATATGGTGAAAAAGCTTGAGCAAAACAAAACCGCCTATGTTGCCAACAATCAAGATGTGTATTTTGAAGTGGCAAAGTATGCCAAATATGGCGAGCTTGCCAAGAAAGATCTGACACAATTACAAGCAGGGGCTCGGGTAGAAGTCGTTGAGCAAAAGCATTCCAATTTAGACTTTGTGCTGTGGAAAAAAGCTAAACCACAAGAGCCGCATTGGCCATCGCCTTGGGGTGAGGGCAGACCAGGCTGGCATA
>CAZHSJ010000029.1:0-18308 GCA_964535225.1 Uncultured Candidatus Berkiella sp.
CTTTCGTATGGGAATAGAATTTACCAATTCGCTAGATACCGTAAAAGCTTGTAAAATTGGGACAGTAGCGTTGCTTAAAATAGCAAGTGTTCTTAAAAAACGCGCGGTTTCTATCAGTTTAATGCTTTTACCAATTAACGGTAAGCGTAACAGAAATGAATCAACTTCTTCTCTAAATTTGTCGATATATAATAGTCTACGAAACACAAAGATGAGCCCGATGATGGCAATTAAGGTTGCTATGCCATAATGCTTAATAAATAAGCTAATCCCTAATAAAATGGCGGTTGATATGGGCAGTTGTTTCTGCGATTCTTCAAAAACCGCGATAATTTTGGGTGTAACATAAGTTAACAAAAAAATGACTATTGTCAGAGAAATGAGCGTTAATAAGGCAGGGTAAATTAAGGCGGAGGTTATGCGCTGATGCATTTGCTCTTGTTTATCTAGGTAATCCGCTAATTGGCCCAGGACTTCTCCTAGGTGCCCTGCTTCCTCCCCTGCTTGGATGGTGGCAACATACACTTTAGGAAATGCTTTAGGGAAATTTTTAAGACCAGATGAAAGTGAATACCCTTCCCTAATACGTTCATGAACGAACAACATCATTTGTTGTAGTTTTTTATTGTCAATTTGCTCTGCGATGGTTCGCACACTTTGTTCAATTTCTAACCCCGCACTTATAAGAGAGTGTAACTCCCGGGTTAGCTGAGAAAGTTCATCCGTTTTAATTTTTTTATCTATACGAATAGATTTTTTAATAGTAGGTGCTTTTTCGTTGGCAATGCCACGCAGCTCGATGGGAATAAGGCCATCGTTGCGAATTCTAGTACGAGCCATTTTCTCGCTATCGGCATTAATGGTTCCTTTGGTTTTTTTGCCAAAGTTATCTAATGCGGTATATTCATAAAGTGCCATAGCAGCGCCTATATTTTTTGTCCACTGACAACGCGAACGATTTCTTCCAAAGAGGTTTCTCCTTCAATAACGCGTTTTAAACCATCAGTGAGTAAATCATCTGAGCTTTGACGGCAGTACTTTTCCATGGCTTGTTCGGATGCTTCTTCATGGATCATTTCTTTTAATTTATTATCTATTTCTATAATTTCATAAATAGCGATTCGGCCTTGATAACCTAAATCGTTACAAGCCTTACATCCAGCTGGCTCAAAAATTTTCGGGCTATTTTTTAAAATAGGATAAAGCTGTTTATCTTTATCCGTTGGTGTGTAAATAATCTTACAATGAGGGCAAAGCTTTCTTATAAGACGTTGCGCAATAACACACAATAAGCTGGAGGATAACAAGAATGATTGTACCCCCATATCTTGTAATCTAGTGATGGCGCCAAGGGCACTATTCGTGTGCAAGGTAGATAATACCAAGTGGCCGGTTAAACTTGATTCAATGGCAATGTCTGCTGTTTCTTTGTCACGGATTTCTCCCACCATAATAATATCGGGATCTTGTCTTAAAATGGCGCGTAATCCTGCCGCAAAAGTCATGCCTACCTTAGGGTTTACTTGGGTTTGACCAATACCCGGCAAATCATACTCTATGGGATCTTCCACCGTAATAATATTACGAGAAACATCGTTTAAATAGTTAATGGCAGCATACAGGGTTGTTGTTTTACCAGAGCCCGTTGGCCCGGTGACAAGAACAATACCATGGGTGTGATCTACAATTCGTTTTATTTCATTTCGAATGGTCTCTCTTGCTATTAGATCATCCAAGTTTAACTTCGCATTACGCTGATCGAGTATACGTAAAACAACGCGCTCGCCATGATTAGAAGGTAAAACGGAAACGCGCACGTCTATCATACGGCCTGCAATTTTTAAACTGATACGCCCATCTTGGGGCAATTTCTTTTCTGCTATGTCAAGCTTGGCCATTACTTTAATACGTGAAACAATTAAGCCAGATAAATTTTTTGTTGGCTTAAATGATTCGTATAGAACACCATCTATTCTAAACCTAACGGAAAATTTATTTTTAAATACTTCAAAATGGATGTCAGAAGCATTAAGTTTTATTGCTTCGCTAAGCAGGGCATTGATTAATCTTATAACAGGCGCTTCTTCTTGAGATTCTAGCAAATCTTCAATATCCGGCATTTCTTCAAGAAGGACATTCAGATCGAGGTTTTCTTCTAAAGAGGATGATATTTCATTGCCGGCATTTTGTGCTTCAAAATGTCGGTTGAACCGAATGGCAAACTCATCGTGTGACACTTCATGAAGTACAAGCGCTTTTTTATAAGCACGGCGTAATTCTAGTAATATGTAGGGATCTGGTTTAACACAAATGATATGAGCATGATCGTTTTCTATTTTTTCCAAAAAAACCTGATGCTTTTTTGAAAAGCCAAAATGAACCTCATTCTGGTTGCTGTTGTTGTTCATCAATTAACTCTGCGCCTTGCCCAGGATTTTGTATGTTATTCTTTACCCCTTTACTTTCAAAAAGCTCCAGTTGCTCCAAGCCCTCTCCTGTGGCAACAATAACGCGTAAAGGTTCAATTTTGTTGATAGTATAGATACTATTAATTTTACTACCATTTTTTAAAATTTCTTCTTTGCCGTCTATTCTAATAATGGCAAGACTATCCGCACCTTCAAAAATAATGCCTATTAACTGTAAATTTGTACTTTTCACTTTTTCTAGAGAAGTGTTGGCCGTGCCAAAAAAGGACCAGTTCGTCATTAGATTTAGCTCATTAGGTGCAACAGAGGAGACTTTTTCTTGTAAAAAAGTGTTATCCGTTGTTTCTTTTTTCAGGGAATGTGTATCCAGGAGTAATGTTAATACACCAATAACGACAAGGTAGATGGCGGCGATGGAAAATTTATTTAGGTTTATTACGTGCATATTCATGACTCTATTTTATACTAAAAATGAGGAACGGAACTGATTTAAATATGTTAACTCAATAATTTGTCTCAAAGATAGTCATTATTTAGCTAGGCTGAGTGGAATACCAAGGGAAACAACTTGAAGCGATTACAAGGAAACTCTAAATTCTTATTACTTTTGCCTATTATTTTTATGAATATGGGCTGTATGCATTCTATCAACCGCTCATTATCTTTGGTTGAGGCAGAAGAAAGTTATTACAAAGGCGATTTTACACGCTCTTTTCGCTTAACAGAAGCGATGGCTTATCAAGGTGAGAAGAAAGCCGAGTATACGTTAGGGTATATGTACTATTACGGCATTGGCGCACCTCAAAACAAGCAACTTGGTATAGCTTGGATGCTAGAATCTGCGAAAAAAGGATACCCCCCTGCACAGGTTGCTTTAAATATTATTCAAAACAGCTCAAATACGAGCATTTCTGCGCATTCTCCAACCAGTGAAAATGCTCAAAATGACTTTCAAGCCACACCAAAAGCGACAAATGATAATGACAGCTTTCGTCAGCTTTTAGGTAACACAGAAGTAGCTGTAGAACGGATACAAACAGCATCCAGTGCCAAGGCAGACTTTCATCGACTTTTAAGTAATATGCAAACAGATGAATGGGAAAATGAAAATTCACTAGAGGTTAATCATCTTCAGGCGGTTTGCCGTCATGATGGTGCAACACAAAAACAGGTAGATACAAAGGCAACGTTAGGTAAACAGGAAGCCCTTGCCCCTGTTTCAGTGAAGGCCATTAAGCGAATATCTTCAAAAGTTGCGCCTAAGGGCGAACAAGCTGTGGATAATACCAAGAGCAGTGATTTATTAAAATATGAAAGTAAAATATCAGCCAAAGAAGAATCAAAAACGTCTAAAGAAGCACTTTCACTTGAGGGCTTTTTAGCCTTAACCTTTGATGTCGCCAATCTATTTACTGGCAAAAAATTATGAAAATAAAAATACTCTCTCTCGCCGCCTTGTTTTTGGGAAGCGCCCCCTGCTTTGGCCATATGATTTATTCCAATTGGTTAATGGGTGTCTCAGGTGGGTTTAGCGCTCAAAAAACGCGTGCTGGCATAGATGTGGTTTATACGCAGCCCGCCATCGTTGTGCCAACACCTGCGGCAGCTAATATTTACGATTTCCATAGCAGTGGGTTTTCAGGCGGCGCCTTGATTGGTTACCAACAAGTTTGCCGTCGTTGGCTCGTTGGTATTGAGGCTGAGTTAAATTGGCAAAATATCGATCTTAATGAAAGTGTTACTTTTTCAGATAACAATCCGGCAGGATTTGGCTGGACAGAACAGATTAACGCACGCACCAAAGCAAGCGCGGCATTAACGAGCCGTTTTGGATTTGTATTAGATACGATGGTTCCTGACGTGATGGTTACGCCTTATATACGATTAGGGGTTGAAGCCAATCAGCAAACCCTCGACGTACAATATTTCGGCGTTGCCCCGTTTTATCCCTATGCCGCAGTCAGCCAGGCTGAGCGTTGGCCAATACGCTTTATTGGTGGTGCGGGTTTAGAATTTCCCCTTTATGCAAGCCCGATTGCCTTGCGCATGGAATATGTTTACCACTCAAAAGGTCAATCATTAAATACCGCCCAGTCCATCCGCGATGGGGGTATTATTAACCCCAATTTTAGCACCGACATGAATAGTGAAACCAATGGCGCTAAAATAGCGCTAATATGGAATTTTTATTAACGATACTCAAACCAGTCCATTTTTTCGCTAGCTGGGACAGGTAGGTATTCCTTTATGCTCGCTGCGCTAACTCGCGCCTATGAAGGCGCTCAAACAATGCTTCGCTCGCAAAAGTAAGACCAACCTGTCCCTGATCGGGAAAATTCAAGCACGATGTCTGTATTTCTTTTAGGACTTGGCTCCAAACGGTGAGGGTAGAATTACCTCGGGCGCTTCCTGTCTAGGTTCTTTGCCGTTCGTGTAATAATCGCCTTTCCCTAAGGGTTTTTGCACTGGCGGCTCATCCACAAAATACTCATCTAAGACATCATAGGAGCGTACTTGCGTTTGTCTGGTCTCGTCATATTTTTTCGTACTTAAGCTAAGCGCACTTGCGTCGTCATACATAATTTTAGGACGTAAGAATATCATTAAATTTTTCTTAACGAGCTGTTTTTCATCCCGCCTAAATAAAACGCCTACCCAAGGAAGTCGGCCTAAAAAGGGCACAGCAGATTGTTGCTTACGCCATTCATCTTGAATAAGGCCACCCAAGACTAAAATTTTTCCTTCATTTACCAAAACATTGGTAACAATGGTTCTTTCAGAGGTAGTAGGATTACCGCCCGTATTTACATTGCCGGTGTTTGGGATCACATTAGATAAAATATTTTCAATTTGCAGTTTTATTTCACGTTTATTAATAATTTGAGGCTTAATGGTGAGTGATAACCCAACTTCCTCTCTATCAAAGGAGGTAAAAGGGTTGCCGCCAACATTTTGGTTATTGGTTTGCCCAATAGCAAAGGGGACTTTTTGTCCCACTTTAATTAACGCTGTCTGATTATCTAAGGTTACCAAGGTTGGTGTGGATAAAATGTTAGTTGAAGTGTCGGCAGCTAAGGCGCGGATAATGGCGCGTAGATCACCATGTCTGAATACCCCAACGGTGATCCCGGAGGCAAGCTCTGCAACATTACCCCCTGCTAATCCACCGACGAGACCGCCTTCGTTATTAAAAAATCGTGTGCCAAATTTGACGGAGGCATTGGGGGACGTGTTCCAGTCCACACCTAAACGCTCTAAGCGATCTAATCCTACTTCAGCGATGATCACTTCTATTAGCACTTGAGGGCGTCTTATGTCTAATTTCGCAATCATGGTTCTTATTTCATGCATAATGGTCGGAGGCGCTTTGATGATCAAAGCATTGGTTGTGCCTTCCCATTGCACATAACGGTTAATAATGCCGCTTTTAGGTTGGTTTTCGTTACTATTAAACAACATGCCTTGGGAACCTGAATCCATGGAGTTTTCTTTTAAGGCACGCAAGTGATTTGGGTAGTTCTCAACTTGTGTTGGGGCGGTTACATTATTGACGGTGGTTGTTACGGCTTCTTTAGCCCCGCCTTCACGTACCTTTTCTTCCTTATGCGAACTTATGGCTTCTTCTAGGTAAGCGGCAACGATGGGTGCAATATTGCTTGCTTGAACGTATTTTAAATAAATAACTTCAGAGTTAGCATTACTATCTAAGGGGCTGTCTAGCTTTTTGGCTAATTCTTTGATGTAGGCGCGAATTTCTGGCGTGCCGCCTGATATTAAAACGCGATTGGTTCTTTCATCGGAAGCAAGATTTACTAAAGAGGCTTTAGGATCTGTTTTGCTTTTTAATACCTCGTTTAAGGTATTGACCAATTCTTTTGCAACAGCGTATTGCACGGTGACCATCTCAACGGCCTGATTAGATTTTTTGTCGACTTGTGCAATTAATTGCTCTACTTTTTGTATGTTGCTTGCCGTATCTGCAACAATTAAATAATTCGTTGAGGCCGTGCTGGCCACTTTACTGGTAGCTGGGATCATATTACGGATAGCGGTGAGAATTTCATTGGGAGAAATGTATTTAAGCCCAATTATTTTAACAATTTGTTGATCGGCAGCATTGCCGGGCTTATTAACCAGGCGGCCTGTGTCGGTATTAACCCCATCATTAGGGATAATTTTAACCACCTTATTGGCCTCAATGGCTTTGAATCCGTGCACGCGCAACACAGATAAAAATACTTGGTACACCTCATCGGGTGTCATCGCTTGTTGCGAAATGATCGTCACTTGACCTTGCACGCGGGGATCTAAAATAAAATTTTTGCCGGTTTCTTCTGAAACTCGTTTTACCACGGTGGCAATGTCGACGTTTTGAAAATTCCAAATTTCTTTATTGTTCTTGTTATTAGTAGCGTTATAAATATTTTCATTTTGTGCATAAGTCGCGTTAATGCCAGCGAATAAGCAACAAATAACCAGGATGGATAAGGAAAAGAGGTGTCGGTGCGTAATGCGCATGAGTTAACCTTTTAGCTAATAAGGTAGGTAAGGGGATCCACACTATTTATATAATAGGTATATTGTGTGATGGTCAATGAACTTAGTTTTTTTAGAGGGGATAGCCTCCTTATCACTTTATTGGTTGTATTTACATACAGCTCAAATTCGGCCAGAACCTTCTGCTTTTCTTGTCCCCGGCGCTCTGGTTACCTTAAATTTGAGGCTAAGCCGCCTATCCCTGAACTTATTCATACCTAAGTCTGTCTCACCATTAAAGTATTAACTTTTGGAGAACTTGGTATGAGTAAACCAGGCATCGAAGATGAAGACAAAAAAAAGGATCTAGATTGGTTGGGGACGTTAAAACGAAAAAAAACAGCCTATGATGGGATGAATAAAACATATGAAAATCTGGAAAAGTTCTATAAAGCAGTTACACAAAGAGCTGGAGTTACAACGGAGGAAATAGAACTTTATAATAGTCTAAATTCAGAAATACTAAAATTAACACAATCAGCAAGCGCTCCAAGTGAGCTTGCAAAAAAAGAGAAAGAATTAAAGGCACATACAAAGAAACTCCAAAAGAAAATTGATAAAGTTAATAAGCTCTATAAAGAGACTGAAAAGAAAATAGCTGATGCTGAGAAGAAAATAAAAAACTTAAATCAAGGCTCAAAAGAATATAAAAAACTTGAAGAGGAAATTATAAGCGCTAAAAATCGATTCACTCCTGAAGAAAAAGAAGTATTCGAGAAAGGTAAATTGAATATTGGTACGATAAGTGAGCATTACAAAGACTTGTATACACCAGACGGTGGTAAAGCCAAAAATTTAGCAACAAACCAATTAACCACCGAAGAAGCTGAATTTTATCAAGAAATTGAAGAAAAGGAAGATGCTGACTTAACGGAAAAAGACTATCAAGAAATTCGTAGACTTAGAGGTTTAGCAGAGAAAAGATTAAAAGAAAAGCCACTGCTAGAGTTTGTTGAGGCAAACAAGGGATATTTAGAAGATCTGAAATTTGTGTCATCAACTGGCCCAATAGCGAATTATTTAAATGAGGTGCTAGAAGGTAAGGTTAAATTAAACAAACCATTAACAGCGCAAGAAAGAGTGAACTTAGAGACAATCGTTGCTGCCATGAAAAAGTTAGATGCAGTTCGTGATGCGCAACAAGCATTTTGTGAACATCTTGAAAAATATGTTAATAATCCTTCTCAAGCTTCATATACAGATGCGATGAAAAGTCTTGATAGTTACCTCGAAAAAGTAGGGGAATATACCAGAGACACCTATGGTTATAATGATCTCGAACATTTGCCATTACCAACAGAGGTGCGACAAAAACTAAGTGGCCATCTCAATGAAAACCCTGCAAATAATGAATATAGTAAAATACTTTCTAATTCTGATATGGGTGGATTTTTCATTAAACCCACTCAAAATGTTGCCAAGTATGTGACCACCCTTAAGGAAATATCTGGCGTTGTTAGTGGTGTAAATAAAACACAGTATGAAAACATGCAAGCTAAATTTATTGAAGCAAATGCTAAAAGCAATGAACTACAAAGAGAAGGAAGATTAAAAAAGCAGGCAGGTGTTAAGCAAGCTGAAGAAAAATTCGAAGATGGACTTAAAACGACAGGGAATATACAGATTGGTTTGGAATTAAAAGATAATAATAAGAAAGAGAGAAAAGAAATTAAAACCTTATTAAGAGGCTATGATAGAAGGGAAATAGCAAAACAACAAAAAGAGGAGATTAAGCAAGCAAAAGAACATAAAGGAAGAAAGCAGAAATTAACCAAAGAGGAAACGACGAGCATTAAAACGCGAGTGATTTTAAACCAACAAAAAACTGCTCAACAAACATTAGGCATGGGTGAAGGATATGTTATCGTCGAAAAGGCTAAACAGTTTGGCGACCTTAAAGATAAAAGATCGCGGTTTACGGTTAAAGATGCGAATCGGCAAGATGTTTTTAAAGTAATTGTTTCTGCAAAAGGAATTATAATTCAAGAAGTTGGTGGTCTGGAAATACAAGGAGCGCAATACAAACAACGTTTGAAGGCAATGCACACGCTAATTACTGGCCTAAGAAGAGATTTACCACAACAACCTATTTTGGTTACCTCAGATCCTGAAAAAATTGGCAAAATCCGTGAGTTAGCTGTAAATGCCGAAAAAGGAAGTCCAATAATTTATCAACACAAACAGCAAAATAAAGATGATGTATTACAGGCTGCCGCTGAACAATCCAGAAAGGCACTCCCTACCGTATCTAAAGAGGCTCCTGTTATTGTACCTATAGCATATAAAGGGAAAATAAGTGGAAGCACGCTGCTTCATAAAGAAGCACAAAAAAAAGAAGATGATAAAATCCGGGAAAGATTTCAACAAGAAATCGATACAGGTATTTCAGTTCCCGTGCTGAATGATCCATCTCAAACAGATATGGTTGCCAAAAGGCAAGGGGCGTTACAATCTGAAAAACCCATTCGTATCTCAACAACAGATCCTTTAATTGCGATTAAACAATATGAATCGTGTTTGGCCGCGGGCTTTAAACCAGAATTTACGCCTGAAACCAAGAAGAAAGTTAAGGCTTATGTGAGTGAGGGCGTCCAAAATAGCTTTGGGGAATTATCCAAAAATCAAAATGTAACAATAGAAAGGCAAATTCTTATTTCTGCTCCCAAAAAACAAGACGCAAATCTAGATGGCGGTGAGATTTTAAAAAGGACAATAGCTGCAACGAATGATGGTTTTCTTGTTGCGCATCAATTAGAGGCGCAAAAAGCAATGAGAGATCATGTGGCAACAATGACTGATTTTAGCAGTATGAACTACGCATTGCGAGATGATCCTACCCCTGCTATGGTGATTAGAAATTTAATAGGTCTAGGCATTAAACCTGATCTTCCCGCAGATCCTAAGAAAAGAGAAGAGATCCGTAAACAACTTGAGTTTATTGAATCTGGTGAACCCTTGGTTATCAATTCAGGAAACCCAAAGCGAGATTTTGAATTGATGAAGTTTTGCGTCGAGGAGTTAGGTATTGCGGTTAAACTTCAAACCAAAGAACAGCAGCAAGCAGTTTTTGACTTACCTGAAAATAGGGGGCAAACTTGGGATTTGACTCGTTTAAGTGAATATAATCAAACGGTTCAATTACCTATTCTTTGTTATCTTGGAATTGGAGGAAAGGCCAACATTACAACGCCGCAATCTAGCGAGCTTGAAATAAGGGCTAAAAATGAAAAGGAAGCAACAAACTTATTTCGACTAAATTTGAATCAAGGTTTTATGCCAAAATTTAGCGAGGATGGCAAATTAAGAGAGCGGATGGCAGTACATACAAAAGACTATCCGTTACAAGTAAGAGTAGACGGAAATGATCCAAAGGACTTAATTAACCGTGTTCAACAATGTATTAAGCAGGGGTTTTTTCCTACGTTAAATGAAGCTCAAATTACTATCTTAAAAGATCATTTAAAAAGCGAACAAAAGCCATCGATGTTAATGATAGAAGACAGTCACGTCGATACGATTAATGCTAATTTGGAATTAGCCCAAAAGCTGGGAATTGAATTTACGATGAAACCAGAGGCGCTAAAGCGATATCAGGAAGCCCAAAAAGAACTTTCTAATGGAAAGAGAGAGCCCCTGTCTGTAAACTTATACCCTGTTATGGATAACAAAGGCAAAGTAGATTTAGATAAAACTCTCCAAAGAGCAAAAAAATTAGATGGCGTTGGTATACATTATCAACTCTCTCCTGAAATGATTGGGTTGATTGCTAACGCAAGTAAAGAATCCAAGAAAACAACAGTATTTGGTGGAAAGCCGACTGAAACTGCCATTAAAAACAAAACATTCTTAGAAGAACTCAATAAAACAAATGAATCTAATACTCAGTATGCAAAGAAAGGGGAGGCAAAACCCAGCGTGTCAACCAGTTTTGCACCACCAACGGAAATACCACAACCACCCACACCTTCAGTAAGACAGTCATTTCTTTTACAAAGCCCGAGGAAAACTACGCCACCGCAAAGTACTCAAACGGATCCTAAAGCAAATGCGCTTTCGAATATAGATATAATGATACAAGGATTTACAGGAATAATGAATAAAACTAATCAAATACAAAGGATCAAAGAGGACGCCAAAACCATCTTGGACTATTTAAATGCTCAAAATGATTTGCTCAAGAAGGGTGAGATAACCCCAGAAGACGTAAATAAAAATCTTGGTGAGATTTTTAGCCAAAGGGAACATATAGCTGAAATTAAGCCTCGTTTGGATAAGATGCGCGAACAAATGAAGGAGCTTCCTGAGTCTAGAACAAATTATCGCCCTTGAGAGGTTTGTTTTGTACGGACAAGCGTTCTATTTTTCTTAGTAGCCCTTGGCGATATTTTTTTACGCCTTCATCCCGCTCTTCTAATACCGCGTTGAGTGTTTCCAAAAAAAGGGCGTTTTCAACGATTTCTTTTTCATTAAGGTAATTGCTTTTATAAAGCCATTCAACCACTTCTCGCCATTTCCAAAAAGGGGACTTGTCTGATAGTTTCATAATGGGTCTGGGGAAGGACTGGTGACTTCTTCTTTGCCCCTTAATCCAAAGGGAAACGGCTTGTCGACCTATTTTAAGGCGTTTAGCAATTTCTGATTCTGTCACTAAGTTTTCTGGCGCCACAGTAACGACGATAGGTTTAACTGAAGAAGATTCTACATTTTTAATGGCACTTAAAACCGCTTCTTCAAGTGAAACGGCTTTACGATCAAAATCTAAATACACAGTTCCATTTCTAAAATTGATTAAAGCATCATCACAACCGGATTCATATAAGCTATCTTCTAAATTGGGCGTGTGTTCATCAACATGGTTAAGAACCAATGTAAATTGATAAATTTTTTGTGATGCTTTCATTTCTTTTTTTCCTCTATTTTGTGAGGACACGAATTAACTTTTCTTCGGATTTGCTTTGCATGATTATCTGCATCTCTTGGCGTTGACCAGATTGACATGCTACAACCTTCTCTATCTGTTAACGGACATAACAATCTTCCCCATGCATGGGCTGATTTCCCAGCTTCTTTATATCTCCAGCCATTTTCTTGCGCAAAAGAAATGGCAGCTTGAATCTCCTTGTTAGGGTGCTTATTCCGTTTTACTACTTCCATGTTACGGGTAATCCTTTACTACGCTATTGCCAGTGTAACCCGGGCGTTGACATTTGTCAACGCCCGGGGTGTAATTGCACGTAGCTATAGTAAGCGTTTGTATAGGATTAGGATGTTGGGAAAGCTATGTCGTCTGCAGCCTTGGGATCCTACTCCCAGGGATCCGCACCACGCCATCAGGATCTTGCTTATGCACCAGCGCTTCTTTCAACCAGGCATGGCCATAAAGCACTTCGTAAGTAACAGGATAGGTGCCATCAGGCAGTTTAAAAGCCTCATAGGCTTGCATCATTTGCTTAAATAAGGCTTTGCCGGTGCATCCTTTAGCGCGCTTCACATTCATATTGCGTGCGCCGGTTGCTTTTAGATCGCTTAAAATTTGTCTCACACTTTGGTAGGTAGCCGTGATAATTTCCATATCCATCACCGGATCAGAAAAAGCACCATTGAATAAAATATCGCCAATATCATGCATATCGGTAAAATCATTGATGTGTTGCGCTTTACTGATTTTTTTCAAGGCGCTGCGCAACTCCATTAAGGTTTGTGGGCCCAAGGTGGTGAAAAACATCATGCCATTGGGTTTTAAGACGCGTTTAAATTCAGCAAAAGCCTGTTTTAAATTAAAGCACCATTGCAGCGTAAAATTAGAATAAATTAAATCAAAGCTATTATTTGCAAAGGGTAAAAATTCGGTATCGCCGCATACATAAAATGGTTTATTTTTCCATAAGTGCCATGGTTGCTTACTTTTGGCAAAGTGTGACATCCCTTGGGCTAAATCAAGGCCTATTATCTTGCTTTTAGGAAATTTGCTCTGCATAAGCCGCGTGATGCTGCCTGTGCCTGCGCCCACATCTAAAATGGTGGTGGGGGGGGATTTAAGTAAATCTAAACGTTCTAGTAATCTTGTACCAATTTCTTTTTGTACAAAAGCGGCAGCATCATAAGTGGGCGCTGCTTTGCTAAAAGACTGCGCAATGTCTTTTTTCTCTATAGGGCAATGCTCACGCATTTTCAAGCACCTTGAGCGGGATTGTTTTGCAAGCGTGCACTATTTTTGATGATGTTATAAAATTTACCTTTAATTTATCAAACAGCTCTTGATCTTTGTCGGTATTTACATTGGGGGTTACCAGCAATTTTTTGCCGCCAAAATGAATGGAATTTGCGCCAGCCATAAAACACATGGTTTGCATAAGGTTCGACATTTGCACACGCCCGCCGGAGAGCCTTACAAAAGATGTTGGCATCATAATACGGGCAAGTGCTACGCAGCGGATAAAATCAAACTCATCGAGGGGGGCTTCATTTTCAAGGGGGGTGCCTTCAATACGTACTAATTGATTCATAGGGACACTTTGAGGGTGCTCTGGTAAATTTGCTAAAGTTAATAATAATTGTAAGCGATCTTCAAGGGTTTCACCCATTCCTAAAATACCACCGCTGCAAACCTGTAAGCCGGCTTCTCGCACGTGTTTTAAGGTATTTAATCGGGTATCGTAAGCACGGGTTGTGGTAACTTTACTAAAGTGGGCTTCTGAGGTTTCCAAATTATGGTTGTAAAAATCTAAGCCTGCGGCCTTTAATTGTTGTGCTTGCTCGGCGCTTAATTGACCGACAGTAATACAGGCTTCTAAACCAAGCGCTTTAATAGCCTTTATCATCTCAATGACTTTGTCCATATTGCGCTTTGTTGGTGTGCGCCAGGACGCGGCTAAACAGTAACGTGAGGCGCCATTGGCTTTGGCTGCACTGGCACCTTTTACGACTTCTTCTACTTCAAGCAAGGGTTCGCTTTTTACGCCATGATAAACACTTTGCCCACACCAAGAACAATCTTCTGGGCAGCCCCCCACTTTAATATTTTGCAAGGTACTGATCTGAATCGTGTTAGCGTCAAAATAAGCACGATGAATGGTTTGTGCTTGCCACACTAATTCCATAAAAGGCAAGTGATAAAGCGAAAGCACCTCTTCATAAGACCAATCATGACGAATAGGGTCGTCTGACATTTTCCTTTTAATCCTTGAGTGATTCATTGCTACAATGTGCTGCTTATCATAGGCGCACAAAAGGGATTAGCAACGCTAATGGCAAGAATAGTAAACAAGTGGTTAAAAATTGTACAACAGATCGCCAGCGCGTGCTACCCCTTAGCGAATCAATGTGTGTTATGTTTGCAACCAAGTCGGACTCCTTATGCCTTGTGCAAAGCGTGCGAAACCTATTTGCCATGGATAAAAAATGGTTGTGCAAGGTGTGGCATTGCCTTAATAAATGACAAAGCCTATTGCCCCCATTGTATACAGAAAACCCCGCCCTATGAGCGTTTATCAGCCCTATTTGACTATGAATGGCCCGTGAACACCTTTTTAGGCAAACTCAAATACGGCGGTAATTTGCCCTTTGGTAAGATCTTAGGGCATTTATTGGCCTCTCATCTTAGCCCCAGTGCGTTAGTGGATACGGTGGTGGCCCTACCCTTACATCCACATCGCCAAAAAGAGCGTGGTTTTAACCAATGCTTGGAGCTTGCCCAAATTGTTGCAAAACAACTTAATCTCCCTTTAGATAGGCGCAGCTGCACGAAAATAACCAATACAACCTCTCAGGCATTATTAACGGGAAGCGCGCGCCTTGCCTTAACAGCAAATGCATTTAAAATTGCAAAGGAATTTAAGGCAAAACATGTGTTGGTAATTGAAGATGTGGTCACTACCCAAACCACCGTTAATGCCTTTACCATGGCGTTAAAAAATCATGGGGTGAGCACTGTAGAAATTTGGTCCGTTTGTAGAACCAGCCTGTAAATTTAACAAAATACTTGCATAGTGTGCTAATTGCTTGATTATGAGCAGGCAGTAAAGTTGTGAGCATATGCAAAACAATCACCTCACAGCGTCGTTATTATCGACGAATTCATTTGCTGAAAAATATGGTCTCCACGGCGGTTTTTTTGGCACACTTCCGGTGTTAGAAGATTACCAGTCGTTGCTATTGCATCCAGATAATTTATTTGCCTTTGATATTACGCATGAACTTGAATTGCTCAGTATCCATCAAGGCGCCATGCTAACAATTAGTGTGCCCACCTGTGGTTATACTGATCCGGCGATGGATTATTTAATTGCACCAATGTTTGCCTTACCATCGATAATGGATGGGTGTGTCGCCAAAACACCTGGGCAGCTCATCGCCCACGTTATGGGAACCGATATCAGAGGTAATCGTTATCCGCTTTTTACTCAAGAACAAGGTAAAATTGATTTTACGCTGATAGAAAAAACGCTTAACGATAACATAGACAGATTTACCACCTTGCTTGAAATTACCTATGGCTTTACTTTTGATGATATCAACCAAGTAGATTCACTTATCTTGGCATGCCCCAATAAGCGCGGTAAGTTTGAATTATTTATTCCTAGCAATGTCGGCGCTTTTGATTTTCAAATCAACGTGGTGTTAGATCATAAGGTATTAAGTCAACAAACAATTCAATATAAGCCAAAACCAGAGCAGCCAAAAGGACGTTTAGTCGGGATCTGGCAAGAGGGGAATCAGAAAAGTTATTTGCATATTAATTATAAGTTACCTTCCCTCACCTATAAAAGAGGTTGTGCTCGCGCTAAAGTTGTTATTGATGTCCCTTTGCAAGAAGGGGTTGATTATACATGGCAAAGCGCTAAAGGCGTGAAAGGGCAAGATGGAAAAACATTACGTTTTACCCAATATTATGGTCTAAGTGAACACGCTTTTAAACAAGTCATTTTTGCTATTTTACCGCAAACTATTTTCAAAGATAAGTTTTTAAATGGCCTAACACAAGCAGGCATGTTCAATCGCTATGACTTGCATGGTGATCTTGTTTTTTGTTTATATGAAAATCTTATCCACGGCGTGTTAAATGAATCTGTTCCACTTTATGCGCTTTCACCCTATTTTGCACAAGATGATCTGATAAAAGCAAATATGGCGAAAATCATAACTTCAGCATTCGATGAACATGATCAATTTGTGTTGACTCAACTCAAAGAATTGGTAAATGACAAATCGGCTCAAGCGTTTATCGATGAAGTTGATAGGTTATTATCAAGCCAAGCGCATTATGGTGAAACAACGTTAGTTATTGAAACCATGCATAAACCGCTGCAACCTATCTCATCGCCACTCATTGCTTCTTTTGTCCTAGAAAGCAAAGATAATCAAGTGCTTTGTATGACTACGGATCAGGCATTTATTCAAATTATTAATAAAAATCGTATATTTGTAAAAGAAAAACACTCCCGATTCGAAAAAGGAGAAAGGTACACAATTGGGGTACATAATCTTACTGATGGTGTTGATATCATCGAAAATTTTAATTGGGAAGAAAATGATAAAATAAATTTAACAGAAATTGTAAATACCCTACGCACCCAAAAAGGGGGCTCTTATGTCGTAAACATAAGGATTACGCCTACAGGGGATACTGAAATTTGGATAGCCCATTCCCAAAAGGGAGATGAAACAGCTCACTATCATATAGCTACGTTAAAAGGCATTAGCACGTTGCCGAAGGATATCAGTCGTTTTATCGAAGTTGGTCGAAATGGATAAAGAAGACATTGATATCAAATTAGTAACGCATTATTACTCTATTTTAGGGGCGCCTTTAAGTGCGTCTAAAGAAGAATTGAGAAAATCACGGAATAAATTATTACATTTGTTTCATCCAGATAAACGCCCAAGCGGATGGCTAATTGATGAAAATGAACCTGAAAAACGAGCGTATTTAATACAGGGTGCGTATCTATATTTAATAGAAAATTATGATGACATAAGAGCGCTGTTGGGTTTTTTAGAGGAGGGTAGTTTAACCAACCGTATGCCACTTAAAACACGTAGTCATTGGATTTATACCAGCGTGGCTTCTTATGATACGGTTGATGAAAAAAGTTGTGATCAACCAAGAAAAAGCGCATCATCTAACGATGCGCAAGAATAATAGCAAGCATACAGGGATCGTATGGAGCGCTTTATGCAACGCAGCATCTTGTTCTTGGTGCTGCTAACAGTAATTGACTCATGTCTGGCCAAAGAAACCACGCTCAATCTCGCGGTCTCGACGAGTATTAGTTCACCCTTAGAACGTATTTGCAAAAAATTTAGTCAAGAAACTAAATTTAAGTGTAAAATTACCACAGCACCGACGGGGCATCTTTATGCGCACGTCATGCACGGGATGTCCTATGATTTGTTTATTTCTACCGATGAAACCTATACAGCAGGGTTGATAAGCGCGCAAAAAGCGCTTCTTGACACACGCCAAGTCATTGCAACAGGTCGGATTGTTTTGTGGAGTGCTAAAGAAGACCTGACGGCGCAGGATTTAAATTTTGCTTTGATTCATGAGCCAAGCACCTCGGTCGTCATTGCTAATCCTGGGGTTTCAAGTTATGGCGCAGCAACGAAAGAAGCCCTGGTAGCCTATAACTTATGGCATGCTATCCAAGGACGTATTGTCTATAGCAAAAACATTAAGCAATCCTATGATTTACTCTCCAAAAAACGCGTCGCGCTGGGGTTCGTTTCTCTTGCCCAACTTTCAATGCAAGAACGTCAAAAGAAACATTTTTGGGAGCCCGATCCTAAAACCTATAAACCCGTCATTCATGAGGCAATTATGCTCAGTACCGTTCAAAACGAGGGGGCAGCCAGCGCTTTTATGGCCTATTTAAAAGGGGCAAGCAGTTGTGAAGTTTTTGAAGAGGCGGGATATCGCTGCCATAGGGCATAATTTTTTGCTATACTCGCCCTCCTTCGCCGCGATAGGTTCGGGCACAGTAACGTTAGGGAATAAATCATTGCTGTTATTATCTTTAGAACAATGTAAGCAAGTTCAAGGTGGCCAGACCAATACTGATCCCCTGATTGTTGGGGCAGGTTTTGTTGGTATTGTTTTCTTTATCTTTGGGATCTTTCCCATTATTTTATAGGCAATGTGCTTTAGGGCAAAGATAAACATCAAACCGATGACTACGCGCTTTGTACGTGATATCTACCTTTGGCCAAAGCAGGGGGGCAGATAAAGCGCGCTTAACAACGACCCTCTTTTTTGCTTTGGACAAGGCAAGTTTTACTAACTGTGCTGCATCCTCATCTTGTCCTACGATTCGCTGTAGATATTGCAATTCTTTTTTTACCAAG
>CAZHSJ010000030.1:0-18224 GCA_964535225.1 Uncultured Candidatus Berkiella sp.
ACTACCCAAACCTGCCATTGTTCTGATGCAGTTTTTCCATTTTCCACTAAGGATTTAAATCTTTCCGGCAAGAGATCAAATTCTAGAGTCCCAACATCTTGTGGCCAAATTTGAACAGTTTGGTCAAATAATATTTTGTGCTTGTCCTGTACATTTTCAGTTTCGGGTTTTCCATAGAGGCTCCATAAACCTGCTTTGGCAAGATCAGAATAATGCCAGGTTTGGGTAGTTTGTTTTGGTTTGGCAACGATTTTTTTCTTATTCGCAGTAACGGCGGCTTCAATTTTAGGTGAAAACGGCGTAATAGCTTTATCCAAATTTTCTAATGCTGTTAAACTAAAACTGAGAGTGCAAGGATTAACCTGAATGGGAGTGCCATGTTGATTTCTTCTTTCCAAAAAATGGTAGGATTGATCTGCATATTGCTTGCTATTAAAATTCATTATAGGTAGGTTATCTAAAATACCTCCGTCAGCGTAAAATCCTAACGACTTAAAGGTTACCTCGCTTCTTTTTCGACGTTTAGCAGTAATGACTTTTTCTCTTACCTGCCATGGGGCAAAGGCGCCTGGGAAAGCCATGGTGGCACGCAAAGCATCTGCGAGTACCACGTTGGGAGTTGTTTCGAAGGAGAATACTTGTTCTGCATGCACACCGTTTTCAGTTCCATAATGTGTTGCAACCAGTAAGAGATCCTTTAAGGTTGGATCAGACATCTTTTTATCATGTAAATCTTTAAAAGTGGCATTTTTATCGCCCAGAATTTGTTCAACAATATTACTTGCCCATTTATGAAAATTTTCGCCCGAATAAGCGGCTCCATGCTGAATTAAATCGAGCGCTATACCGATTTTGCTACCATTTAAATAGCTTCCCCAACCATCTTTTTTCAAATCAGTAAAATCAAGGAAGTTCATTTTTTCAGAAGCATATTTGAATTGCTTGCCATTGAAACCTAACGCCATGAAAAAGGCAACAATACCGCCAGCTGAGGCGCCACCCGGGCAGGCGACTTCTTCCAAATAGCCTTGTTCGTCTAGGGTAAGGTATGCGCCAATATAAGCATTACCCTTGGCGCCGCCCCCTTGAAATACCGGGTATTTGATAGGCGGTTTTGGGATCAGTTTCTCTCGCTTGTTTTGATCAAAGTTATTAATGAAGGACACAATGGATTCATCGTCGATGTCTTTGCTATTGAGAATGGATTCGAAAGTAGTAAGCAGCGATAAAGGAGAGACATTTTTGCTTTCAAGGCTTTTCATCTTTAGTTTTTTCCTTGTATGATTTAGCTGTACTTAAATACGGAATTTTCAATGTATTTTAAAAGGGGGTATAAGTTATTAACTTATAACGCTAAGTTGAAATGTCAATCACATATTTGCTTATTAGTCACTGCTATTTAAACTGCTGCTTAAATCATCATGGGAATTTATTGAGAATAAGTGAAAACACATAAAGAGAGATCCTTATGTGAAGGGAGAAAGAATAAAACACTAAAGAGGGTTAGCAGTGTTTTTTTATCCAAGCAACATATTCGTCCATCCAGCTTTGTAAAAATTTAATACTTGCTGGGCCAATATTTCCTGCTTCATCAAAAAGCCCTTCCTTCAGTTGAAGGAAAATTTCAGGTTGTCCTAAGGTGGGTATATCCAGATAGGCAAGAATATTCCGTAAATGTTGTTGTGCCAATGCTGTGCCAGTCATGCCAGGAGAAATGCCAATCACCGCGGCAGGTTTGCCTTTCCAAGCACTTTGGCCATAGGGGCGTGAAGCGTGATCCAGTGCATTTTTAAGTACACCGGGAATGGAGCGATTATATTCTGGTGTAACAAAGAGCAAACCATGGCTCGCGGCAATTTCTGCTTTTAAACGTTTAACATTATCATGTGGTGAAGCATCGTGATCTTGATTGTAAAGTGGCAGATCATCGATAGCGAGGAATTTAAAACTAAATTCCTTGGGGGCTAATTTCGTTATGGCTAAGGCGAGTTTTTTGTTAATAGACGCTGTCCGAATACTGCCGACAACGATACCGATATTATAGTTAGCCATGGTTAATCCCTAAACACGTTGATTTGCTATACTTTTATCTTACTTTGATTTGCTTGTGAAGAGGAGGATATAGAAATATTAACTCGGAAAAATTATAAAGTTATGTGTCAAACGTTATGCAAAATAGGTTTTAGGGAAAAGACTTTTGCCATTGGTGATAGGCAAAAGAGGATTTCCTTTAAGTTACCTGCTACCACGATTTTGGATAGGCGTCAAATTTGCGTGTTTTTTTACTATCTTTTATCGACCAATCATATAATGTTTTATCTTTTGAAAGGAATTCATTTCGCAAAGCTTTATTTCCATAACGTAAGTAAAAGCCATCTTTTATGAAAGTATTGTAGAGTTTTCGAACGGTATTTTTAGTGGGTTCTTCATAAAATTCTGGCGAAGACTCACAAGAAGTGTTTGATCTTAGGAATACCTCGCATTCTTTATTATAACGTAAGCGCGCTCTGGCAGTATGATACAAGTTAATAATTAAGCCATATATAAATTTATTCCGAAAATCATTATTGGAAAGTTTTGCTGCAATGGTTTTTGTTGTGACAGGATTTTTTTCCTCTCGGATTTCCTTTTCCATTACACTAAACATCAAATCGGAGAGTATCACGCCTTCAATAGCAAGTTGTTTAAGGGTGTCGAGGTTTTCTTTAATATTCCATTCTTTTTCAGCAAGGATGCTTTTTCTAAACGCAATATATTTTTCGTGAAAAGCCGTCCATTTTAATTCAAATTTTTCTTTCGTGATGGGGGCGTGGGCACGTAAATTAAAGAGGGTTTTTAGTTTATCTTTGATAACATTTACATCGTTTATGTTTTGCCCGTTACTAAGCAAATCGTTAGCAATGGTTTTGTATTCTTTTGTTTTTTTGGCATCCTTTGATGAGGCGGGAATAGTAACCTCAACACTCGGATGAATAATATCATCAATCCACGTTGCAACACGTGAACGAAATGGGGTAAACAAAATAAACGATGTTCCAACTGCTAAGGCAAAACTTGCCACGCCCGCGAGCAGGGTGCTTACCAGAGAATAACCTAAATAGGCCATACTGATTCCAGTGATGAAACTGATCCCAACACTGAGTAATAGGAGGGCTTTTTTTCGTGCTTCTATGAAACGAGGATCGTCACTTGGGAATGATAAATCATTTTTTAGGTTTCTAAAAAAAGTAAGCATTTAGAACTTCCTCACTACGCTTTAAATCTCACCCTAAAGGAGATGAAATATAAGTTATTTAACTGCAGGCAAAATTAAATTTTTGCACAAAAAAATGAAAGCTATTTTACTGCCATTTTGTTAGTTTAACAACAATCAAACTACCTTTTCTTATGAAAGTGCCCAATTTTAATCATATTGATTAAAGGGTAACGCGCTCTTAGACAATAGTTTTTGTGTGGCTTGGAAAAAATGTTTGATGAATAAATTATAATTATTGGATTGGCCTGAGCGCTATCACTTACGATAAAACGTTGTACAGGGCTCCTGTTTTAAGTTTTAAAGTCTAATGGTTTTTATTTAGTTAGGTGATTGCTTAAATTGATTGCTTCGAAAGATAAAAGGCAATATTATCCTTAAGTTTATTTTATAGAAAAAACTTAATAAGGGAATATGGCAATGAGAAGTATGGTTTGGGGATTGCTGTTATATATATTTTTTACGAGTTGCTTTGCTGCTTCACTTGCGCCCTCCAACATAGAATGGAATGGAAAGGAATATCATGAAAATGCACTTTTGCAATCGGGTTGGGCGTTAACTTTTTTAAACAAGCATTTAAAGCTGAACGGAAAAGAAGCCATACTAGATATTGGTTCTGGTGATGGCAAAATCAGTGCTCAAATGGCGCAAAAACTCCCGAATGGTCATGTATTAGGTATTGATAATTCACCTTCCATGTTAGCCGAGGCTAATAGCGCAAATCAAAAAATACACAATCTCCATTTTTTGAAACAAAAAGCTGAAGACGTAGCATTTTATCAACAATATAAAAATAAATTTGACGTGGTAACCTCTTTTTGCACCTTGCATTGGGTAAAAGATCAAAGCAGAGTGCTAAAAGGGATTGAAATTGCGTTAAAGCCCCAAGGAAAATTTTTCTTAACAATTTGTTCTGACGGAGGCGATCCTATACAAGTGATTGCCGACAAGCTGATTAAAGATGATAGGTATAAAACACTTTTTGTCGGTTTTGTCGATCCTGTTACACGCTTTAATCCGAAACAATATGAAGTGCTTGTAAAGGCTGCTAATCTACAAGTACTTAGCATTGAAGATTCAGAACAAAAAGATATCGTTGAAAATAAAGAGAAATTAATAAAACAATTAAAAAGCTGGTTACCCCATTACCATTATTTAAAGAAAACATCACCCAAAAATGCTGATGGCTTTATGGTAGAAGTGGTTAATGAATACCTCAAACAAAACCCAACTCAGGCGGATGGCAAGATTGTATTATATGATCGTTATCTTGAAGTGGTTGGATCTAAATAATTGTGCAATAAAAAAACAGAGGGAGTTAGATCTCGTATAAGAGTCCGGTTTCGTTAGAATAAGGCAGTTTGCCTATTTTAACGCCAGTAGGGGTATTCTTCATAAACTCATTTTTGGGCGCCATATGAGAGCAGCCTACCAGCATGAATATGAAGAGTATGGAAAGGGATCTGAGCTTCATGTTACTGCATCTTAGTTAGAAAGACCGCCATCATATATTTTTAAGGATGCGCGGTCAAATTTGCTGTAAAAAACAGCAAACTTGGTGCATAAGCACTCTTTTTGCCTTGGCGTTTGTTATGGTGATAGAATAATAAAAAATATTTAAGTAATACCACGATGCATTTTGAAAACCAACAACAGGCAATTGAGATCCTTAATCCCTATCATCATCAGCGTGGTTTATTTTTCTTTGATCAAGGGATTTTGGTTGATAAAGAAGGGCGATCTTCTTTTTTGATACATGAAGTTATGGATAAGCTTCCCATTCAGGTAGATGCTGCGCATATCCATGATAATCTCGTTGCACTTAATTGCAACTATAACATAGATGAACAGGCCTTAGCGTCTGGTCATTTTCAGATTATCCCAGTTAAGTCTTATTTAACACATGCCGATGTGGTTCATCAAATGCAGGTATTCAAAGCTTTTCACTGGTTAAATTGGGATCTTAATTCTCAATTTTGTGGTCGCTGCGGCATGTCTTTAAGCAAACAAATAGATTCGATTGAAAAAAAATGCATACAATGTGACACCTCTATTTTTCCAAAGATGTCTCCTGCTGTTATGGTATTAATTTATCGGGATAAAGAAATATTATTGGCGCGTTCTTGGCACTTTAAAGCAGGCATGTTTAGTGCTGTAGCAGGTTTTATAGAGCTAGGGGAATCGGCTGAAACAGCAGCACATCGTGAAGTGAAAGAAGAGCTAGGGGTAGAAATCACTGATCTTGAATATTTCGGCACCCAGGTATGGCCATTCCCAGACAGTTTCATGATAGCTTTTAAAGCGAGGCACCTAAAAGGTGACCTTGCGATAGATAAAGTAGAAATAGAGGAAGCAAAATGGTTTGATAAAGCTTCATTACCTATTTTGCCTCCTAGCGCCAGCATCTCTCGAAGTTTAATCGAAAGCGTCATTGCAACCTGGTAGTTTCTTATCTGCTATATTTGGCCTTTTGTCTGTGTTTTCTGGTTTAAGTGAAAGCAAGCTGTTATATAACGTCTCTTGGATAAGCATTATTCTGTAAGTGGCAATAAGCGGATATAAAAGAGATACACTATGTTAGCGTTTGGATCGGAATTTGAGACATTTAAAAGTCGACTTAAAAATGAGATAGATGCTATTACCAATAGCTTTATAAATAAAAAGGACTTATTAACGCTAAAAAAAATATTTATCTGCGCAATTGATGACGATCATGAATTGCAGATGGCTTTACATCGTATTTATTCCAAAATAGATCTCCTTAAGCACCCTGAAAAATTTCTCGATAAACTATCAACAGCGGTGAATAAAATTTTAAAACCCTATTTTACGAATGAATTTCCACATGTTGTTTCCCCTTTTTTAGGTGAAGAGCAAAATACGGATGGTATTGATGAAGCAGAAATTAAAGCCGTATTTTCGCTAAATCTTATTGCTCAATTGAATCAGCTTTTGGCTAAATGCCATAAGGATGAATGTGAACAATATCCCGTGGCAGATCTGATTGCGCTATTTAATAGGCTAATAACGAAAAACGCTAAACTTGAACAGGCAGCAAAACAAAATAGTCCCAACAAGGAGAAAATTTTAAGGTGGGCCATCGAGGCGGTGGACAATGAAGGAAAGCCTAAGCCAGTGCCAAAAACTAAAAAAATAAAACCAAATAGTGGCTCCCAAAGCAATAACTGATTTTAAGGGGCTTTGCGCCCCTCCACTTAAGTGGCCAAGCCTAAATAGACTATGGTCTGGTCAGGACCATGCACAGAATGCCCCAGAGCTACTTGTAAGCTAAATGTATTGTTTAACTGATAGATGCTGGCGACATTGATCAAGCTAACATCTCGCGTATCAACGCTATCTTTTCCTTGGTAATAAAATTCAGTGCCGAAGTTTAAATTTTCGGTGACTTGGTAACGAACTTTCCACCCAGCAAAAAGAAAATTTTTGGCGTCGATAGCATCGTTAAACAACACGCCTGCGCCAGTTGCCGTAGAAAAGTCACCCCAGTTTTTTTCAAGCCATAAAGGTAATTTAAACCACATTCTGTCATTACCAACATTACTATTGCCGGTAGGAATACCAAGCCTAGGCTCGATAGCCATTTTGGGCCCTAAGGTACATTCATCTAAGAAACGATATTTAAAGCCAATTTCAGAGTCACCAATGCCATGTAATGAAGGAATTTCATAGTCTCGAGATACATGGCCATAACCCATTTCCAAAAAAAGCTCTGCTCTAGAGAGCAAGCCATATCTTACTTCGGCGGTCAGTGTTTTTTCATCGGGCCCTTGTTTGGCAAATACTAAATTACTAAATAATTCAAATTCCCAGTCTTGATAAGGCACGGTTGTGCCATCGCCAGTAAGATAAGGATGGGCCAGCGCACAATGAGGTGCTAAGCATAAACTGAGGATCCCTATTTTGCGAAATATCTTATTCATGTTGCATCCAGATATAAATTGGTTAGTTTACTGTAACTTGAAAAACAGATCTAAATTTGTGGCAAAAGGACGTATTTTCGGTTGCGGGAATACTAAACGAAAATGCTATCTATTAACAACATTAATATTGTGGCACGAATATTTAAGGCTAAAGTATTAAATGGCTTGGGCCGATTAATTAAATTGTTTGTTATATGTATTTAAGTGTAGTTAAACATAATTACCTGAGGAGTTAAACATGAAAGTAGTTAATCTTGTAGCAATAGCGTTATTTGCATTTTGTGGCGTTGCGCAGGCTGCCCAAACATACACTATTAAATATGCGCCTAATTCCCCCATTAAAAGTGTTCCTCTTAAAAACACGACATTAGTGCTGGAAGTTTATGATTATCAAAAGCCAGATGGTTATAAGAGCGTAAGAACCAATGCCAAAGGTAAATTTTTCATGCCACAGGGACAAGACTTTGAAGTCGTAGGAATTAAAGGCGAGAAAAATTTTAATGCGCGTTGTTCAGGTTTTGCTACCCCCAAGCGCGCCAATATTTTAATTCGTTGCGAACCATTCTAAAAATAGGGCCACTTTGTTTTTCAAAGTGGCCGCTTTAAACCCTTTTCTTTATTAAAGCTAATTAACATAAATACGCACAATATGGTGCGACGCACTATAAATTAGTTTGAAAAAACGATGAAATAGAGTGAATCGACTACGCTACATTGCATCAATGCCTACCACTTCAGGCAAAATTATCTTATAGTTTCGCATCCAAAAAATAATCTGGCATGGAACCAGACATGTCTGCCAAGGCATTGTATTTTTTGTGCTGAGAATCAAGCAGATAGTTTGATAACAAAAGAGGATAGCAGATGATGGAACTTAATATATTCATTTTAGGGTGTGCTTGTATGGCGCTACTCTATGGGCTTTATGCCGGACGGCAAATTTGTGCTGCTGCACCCGGTAATGCAAGGATGCAGACCATAGCTTCTGCTATTCAAGAAGGGGCAAAAGCGTATTTAAATCGCCAATACCTCACCATTGGTATTGTAGGGATTGTTGTTGCCGCTTTCCTCACTTTTATGCTCGGCAAATACGTCGGCATTGGATTTGTGGTTGGCTCAGTGTTGTCAGGCCTTGCTGGCTACATTGGTATGAATGTTTCAGTTCGCGCTAATGTGCGTACGGCAGAAGCGGCTCGCACGGGTCTTGCGCAAGCCTTAGATGTAGCCTTTAAAGGGGGCGCTATTACCGGCATGCTAGTTGTAGGTTTAGGGTTATTTGGGGTAACGGCCTACTATCTTTACCTCAAACAAATCGGTATTGCACAAAGACCGATGATGGAAGCCCTCGTTGCTTTAAGCTTTGGCGCTTCCCTAATCTCCATCTTTGCCCGTTTAGGTGGTGGGATTTTCACCAAAGGTGCGGATGTTGGCGCAGACTTAGTCGGAAAAATTGAAGCGGGGATCCCAGAAGATGATCCTCGTAACCCTGCCGTTATTGCCGATAACGTTGGTGATAATGTGGGCGATTGCGCGGGCATGGCTGCCGATCTTTTCGAAACCTATGTGGTGACGATTGTTGCTACGATGGTATTAGGTGCCATTTTTGCAACGGGTGAAGTTGCTGAAAAATTGATGATGTATCCTTTGTTAATTGGCGGCGTGTGTATATTAGGATCTATTTTCGGCACTTTTGCTGTCAAATTGGGTAATAGCAAAAATATCATGGGTGCTTTGTACAAAGGGCTGGTGGTGTGTACTGTTATATCCGGCGGATTAATTGTTGCTGCAACCCATTTCCTTTTAGGGTTTGATAAAGAAATCGTCTTAAGCAATGGCAGTACCAATGGTATCAAACTACTCATTTGTGCTTTAACCGGTTTGGCGGTCACAGGCTTATTAGTGTGGATTACCGAGTACTACACTTCAACCCGTTATCGCCCCGTGCGCTCTGTGGCTGCTGCTTCTGAAACAGGCCATGCTACGAATATTATTCAAGGTCTTGCTATTTCAATGGAGGCTTGTGCCTTACCAGTACTTGTCATTTGCTTTGGGATTTTGGTTTCTTATATAAATGCAGGCTTGTTAGGGGTAGGGATTGCAGCAACAGCCATGTTAGCATTAGCAGGGATGATTGTTGCGCTAGATGCTTATGGTCCTATTACCGACAATGCTGGCGGTATTGCTGAAATGTCAGATCTGCCAGCGGACGTTCGCGTTGTTACCGACGCACTAGATGCGGTGGGTAATACAACCAAAGCCGTAACCAAAGGTTATGCTATTGGTTCAGCAGGTTTAGCGGCCTTAGTACTATTTGCCACTTACACCGAAGACTTAAAATTCTACTTCCCCGATTTAAATATTCAATTTACGCTTAACGATCCTTTTGTGGTTGTTGGGTTGTTTATTGGTGGGTTGTTACCCTATTTATTTGGTGCTTTAGGTATGATGGCGGTTGGTCGTGCTGGTGGTAAAGTTGTGCTAGAGGTGCGTCGTCAATTTCGCGAAATCAAAGGCATTATGGATGGCAGTGGTAAACCTGAATATGGGCGTGCGGTTGATCTTTTAACAAAGTGTGCCATTAAAGAGATGATAGTACCTTCCCTTTTACCTGTGTTGGCTCCCGCTGTTTTGTGGTTCTCTATCCGCTTTGTGGCAGGCCCACAAGCAGCCTTTACGGCACTTGGTGCGATGTTATTAGGTACCATTGTCACAGGGTTGTTCGTGGCTATTTCCATGACTTCCGGTGGTGGTGCGTGGGATAACGCGAAGAAATATATTGAAGACGGTCATCATGGCGGCAAAGGATCAGATGCGCATAAAGCGGCTGTTACAGGTGACACAGTTGGGGATCCGTACAAAGATACGGCAGGCCCCGCTGTTAATCCCATGATTAAAATTATTAATATCGTTGCGCTGTTAATGTTGGCCATGCTGGCAGCACATTAAGTAAAAAAGCCCCTTTTGGGGCTTTTTTTTGATCTCAATTTAAATAACAAGCGCTGTTTGGTTTTCAAAGCGGCGCTTGCTCATTAAGATTTCCGCTTTGGCTGCCTTTGCGCTTAACCATCCTTCAAATTTTACAGCTTGGGTTTCAAGATCTTTGTAATGGGTAAAAAAATGGATAATTCGCTTTAAGAGTTCCAGAGGTAGATCATCAATTTTGTGTATTTTTTGGTAACCATCGGCAATTTTATCAATAGGTACTGCAATGACTCTTCGAACAATATTCTCCTCTTCAAGTAATGCCAACATACCAAGTGGTCGACACCTAACCACACAGCCTGGAGTCACTGCCAGTGGCGTAATCACAAGCACACAAAGGGGTTGGTGAGAAGTTGAGTGTGTTTGGGGAATATATCCCACGTTACAAGGGTAATGCATACTGGTGCTTTGAAAGCTACTCACAAATAAGGTGTCAGTTTCATTATCGAGTCTATACTGAATAGGGCAAGCGTGGGTTGGAATTTGGATAATAACATTCATTTCCTGCGGGATTTTATTCCCTGCCTTGACGCGCTCCTTGGTCATGGTTCTTCCCTGTTAGCGAGGATATTTTTTGGGAGTATATCTATTAACGCCTTGCTGTACAAATAGTGAGTTATATTTTTTCTGGTAATTTTATTAACTATATTGTTAAGAATTATGTCTACATTTGAATAGCAAGAAGAGGAAATAGTATGAAAAGATCAGCCGCGGCAGTTTGGACAGGTGATTTTAAAGAAGGGAAAGGTGCACTTTCAACTAAAAGTGGTGCCTTAAAACAACTCCCCTTTTCTTTTGCTACTCGATTTGAAGAGTCCCCAGGGACAAATCCCGAGGAATTGATTGGCGCGGCGCATGCAGGGTGTTTTTCCATGGCATTGAGTGCCACTTTAAACAAAGAAGGTTTTCATGTTAAAGAAATTACCACCAATGCGGATGTAACCTTGGAGCAAGTAGGGGGTAATTGGACAATTACTGCCATCGTGTTAGCCCTTAAAGCATCCGTTGATGGTATTGATGAAAAGAAATTTAATGAAATTGCCCAAAAGACAAAAGAAAATTGCCCCGTGTCACGCGTGTTGAATGCCAAGATTACGTTGGAAGCAAAATTAATATAAAATATATATCTATTAAACTTTGAAATTAGGAATTACGCTATTGCGAGCTTGTAGCGAAGCAATCCAGAAAATATCGTAAATAAAGTCTGGATGACTTCGTCGCTACGGTTCTCGCAAATTGAGTGATCCCCACGAGTTTTTCTCCATAACAAAGAACGACCGCGGGAAAACTACTTTCATAGGAAAAAGAATCTATTGCAATTGGCAATAAAATTTAACAGCTTCTTGCAAATCGGTGTTGAATTTTTGGTTGTGGGTGAGCTCGTCTTTGTCAACCTTGAGTTGTTTAAAAGCATCATCGGAGGGTGATTTAAATTCAATAAAATTTTTATGATCATCTTTAGTTTTAATCAGCGCTGCTTGAATAACATAAATCAATTGTGATTTTTCCTGCGGTTGATTTTCATCGTTTAATTTTTTAGGTAAAGAATAGATTTCTTCTGGAAATTGCCAAGATTTTAAAACCTTTTCTCCTATCAACGCATGATGTTCGCATATGATATGCTTTAAAAAAGGCAAATCATTTGCAACTTCATCATCATCTTGAAAATAACTTAAAATAGGCAATACCCCAATTTGGTGCATTAACCCACCCAAGGATGCAACATCAGAGGGAATAGTGGAGTAGTTTTTGGCAAGCACGTGAGCGTAGGCGGCAACATAGGTGCTTGATGACCACGCGTCAAACATGAGTTTATCAATATTTTCATTCGTTGCTTGAAATATTTGCTCCATGGCAAGACCGGTTGCAAGATTGCACACAATTCGAATTCCCAAGCGGTTAATCACATCGGGCAATGAGTTAATAGGTACTGCACCTCGGCTTAAAGGACTATTGGCAATTTGAATAAATTTTGCAGTAAGCGCAGGATCGTGACCAATCACGTGCGCTAATTTTTTTGCATCAAGATTAGGATCTTCTGCGCACTCTCTTAAGCGCACCGCCACTTCGGGTTGCGTGGGTAATTTTAGCGTTTCATCCTGAATCGACTTGATTAATTTTTCAGCAAATTTATCCTGATCTGTCATACTGCCAACCGTACGATAATGAAAGGGTTATTAAAGACTATAGTGTTTTTAGTGTGAAATTGCGTGTAGCCACAAGGATTGCACAAAAAGTCGAATAACTAAGTTATGAATTTTTGCGGTTGCATCCTTAGTTTCTATTTACCTTCTTATAGAATCTGGTAGTATCACCAAGTTCAATCGCAAACTTAATTAAAGAGGTATACATGATGCGCGACTTAACAATGAATGAAATCGCTTTTGTTTCTGGTGCTGAAGATCATTCTATTACGGTGATTGATCCAGTTGCAGCGGTTCAAACATTTGCATTGTTATACAGTGTTACCGATCAAGACATTTTCCAACGTGTTTCTACCATTCTTGGTATGGGCGTTGGCGGCGTAGCCGGTGGCATGTATGGTTGGAGCGCGTACGCCGCTTCAGGCGCATTAATGGGTGCAACAGCCAGCGCTGGCGGGATTGTCGTCGGTGCATTCGCAGCGGGCGCTGCATGCCGGTTTGGCGCTATGGGCGCAGTTAGCATGTTCAACCTGTTAATGGGCTAAAGATCAGATCTTTGAAAAAGGGGCGCATGCCCCTTTTTTTATGCCATGAGGCTAAGGTACTCTTGGTGAGCATCTACATAAGTTTTAACAAAAGGGCAGGTTGGTTTAACTTTAAGCTGGTTTTTTTTAGCGTACTCAAGCGCAAACCGAACTAATGCTTGTCCTACCCCCTTCCCTCTTAATGTGGGCGGAACAAAAGTGCTGTAATAGTCTAGTACCTTGCCATCTGTTGAAAGGAGGTAACGTAAGGTTGCACTTTCGCCACGGATAGACACACTAAACTGCTTTGCCTGATTATCATGATACACGTTAATGTCCATCTGCTATTTCCTTTGACTCGCTAGCTGTTGATTTAACGCTATAGTTAATTCTAGATAAGGCTTATTCCAAAATAATCAGGAAATATTAACAGTATTTGGGAACACCAGGGAGCAGTTATGCCACATTATTTTCATTTAACGCAGTACGACTTAAACACCTTTCGCCGAAATTGGGGATGGATATTGGTGTGGGGTTTGGCTTTGGTGTTACTTGGCATGATGGCGATGAGCGCGGCGGTGTTTACAACCTTACTATCCGTTATTTTTTTAGGTGGGGTTTTATTGGCAAGCGGTATGATCATGCTCGTCAACACCTTTCAATATTGGCTACATAAGCCAGGGTTTCTAAGCCACTTTTTAGTGTCCTTGCTCTATATTGTTGGTGGCTTATTATTGATGTTTACACCTATTCCTGCTGCTTACTCCTTAACCGTTATCATGGCGGTATTCTTCATCGTGGTTGGTTTTTTTAGAATTATTTTTTCTGCTGCTTACCAATTGCCAGGTTGGGGGTGGAGTTTTTTAAGTGGCTTGATTGCTCTTCTTTTAGGTATCATGATTTTAGTTCAATTACCTAGTTCGGGATTCTTCATTATTGGTTTATTTGTGGGCATTGATTTATTTATTTGGGGCTTTGCTTTTATCATGCTGTCCCTGCTGGTTAAAAACAAATAAGCAATGAGAGGAAATCCTTTTCCTAAACATTTCTAATAGCGCTTAATATAGCTTGTTAACTATTGATTAGAGATAGTACTCAACTAATCTCGCTTCCTGGGCAAAACTGATGAGCTCGCTTTTATTGGTACATTTCAATTTCTGTTTAATTCTTGAAATGTAAACGGCCACGGTGGGGATAGCCAAGTGCAACTCTTCACCCATTTGTGCAATGGAGTAGCCCTTGAGTATCAAGCGGTAGCATTCGCATTCTCTTTCGGATAACACATTGAAGGGATAGCTTAAATCGTGTAAAAAGTTCTCTATCATGGGGTTATCAGTCAAAAGATTAAAGCTATTATCTTTCTTGGGCCGTTGCTTAACCATCCCAGGCAAAGGCTTGATCCGTTGTTGATCCGCTGTTTGAATTAACTCTTTGGCATTTTGACGGAAATAAGAGGTGAAACGCTTTAATAAATTTTGGTTGTTTAAATAAAAATCTATCGCTTTGGTATTACCAGGACGTGAACCAAAAGAAAATATTTCTGTTTTGCCTTCTTGGTGCAATACAAAATTCACGCCTTCACCAAAGTTAAAAGATTTAGCAATATCGAGTTGTTCTTTAGGCAAGGTTGATTGCCAAAGATGCCAGCCGGTGTCTAAATGGAATCCACATAATGGAAATTGGTTCTCAAACCAGGTTTCATAATAATCAGAGCTGGTATGGAGTGTAAAACCGGTGGTATCTGGATAATTTACGCCATAACAAAAATAGTGAATATCCCCTAATTTTACGAGCGGATTCACCAATTTTTTCACCGCATCAACTGCCATGTAGGAGATATGGTCCTTAGAGATAATGTTATCGCGTATCATGTGCGCTTCCCCGAAGTAAGAAAGATAACATAGTACTATTATTTGACTTAAAAATCAATAGCTAACCCTATTTATTACTCGCGCTTAAATGCCCAATTGGCGGTTTCGTCTGCCGATAAGCGTGTACTCGCTGCAATTGCTATATTTTTTTATGACGACTGCTTTTACTAGCGCGTTAGGAGGGATAGCGTAGATAAAATATGGCTTATGTACAATGTTTTTTTTGATCTTTGTAAAATAGAAAACACCTCATGAAGGGAACATAGGGCGAGGACAACGGAGTGGAATCAAATACCCTGCCATCCATTTTGAATTTTCGGAATTAAAACTTTTTTGCTTTAAATTTTTTTCGGTCCTAAGTATTAATAACACATCTTTGCTTGTTGGAAGAAAAAACATCCGTGAGAGATTTTGTTTTTGTTAGTTTATATGTTAGATTTGTGATTGTTTAAACACGGAGGAAATTTTACGATGATCAAAAGTAAGAAAACGACTGCTGCTAAAGCTAAACCTGCTGTTAAGAAAGCGCCAAAAGCTGCAAAATCTTCTGCAAAAACCAGCAAAAAAGCAACAGCCGTTATCAAAACCGCTAAAGCGCCAAAAACGGTAAAGCCTGCTAAAGCACCTGTTGCCAAACAAGCTAAAGTGGTTGCAATAAAATCTAAAGATGCAAAAAAAGCAAAAATCACTAAAGTAAGTGCCAAAGCACTTGAACCTAAAGTGGCCAAGAAAGTCGCTTCTAAAAAACGTAAAGCCGTTAGCGCTTAATCACGTTGTTTCTTCGGGCAGCCATTTACCTAACAACTTAAATGGTTGTCCTTCTTACCACAAGTTAACCCTCCATACCTTGTTTGCTGATAGGTCATTTGCGGGTAATTCCTGTGTTTATGCGAGAGAATTAGGCATATAATGGTATTGCAGGGGACGATATTGTTCATCGGGTTTGGGTTCCCTATCTCTTAGAAGTCGTGCTCCCATCCTCTTGGGGCATCTTGGGCTTCTTGGAGGGGCGGGCCTTCTTTATCGGGGGGCTTGTTGTGAACAGGGGAATGAGCGCGAAATCTAGTTCGTTGCGCCCGATTGGTCCGTTTTCGTCGATGTACACCTTCGTTATGTGTCGGTGTTAGGCGTCGGAGGCCAATAAGAGCTGTTGTGCTTTTATGGTACCGCCCCCTGCGCATTTTACTGAAACTCTACCTTTTTACCCACACAATAGCGCCAGCCATTTTCCTTGTAACCATTGTAGTAGTAGCCACTTTGATAATTTTCATCATTGCAGCAATTTTCAACCATTTTTGGTTTAACCGCATAGGTAGGTGTTGTATTGCAGCCACATAGCAAGGTAACGGAAAATAGTAACGACATAAAGATTAACGTTTTCATTCCTTGTGCCCCTTAAATGCACGCTTCCCTCACCCATATCGGTAAAATCCTCTACTTTCTTAATGTATAAGTGGAGGTAGCAACTATAATTACCAGGTACACCATTTCCACAAAGGTACAGCCAGGCGTTGAACTACGTGAAAAATATACACGGGTTCCCACCCACACTGATATGCTTTGGCATAGTTGTTATGTCGGTTTTAAAAAGTAAGGGAAAGTAATGGCATTTTTCAACAGTGAACAACGATATGGCAGTGTTGCTCAAGTTTTGCACTGGGTGATGGCATTGCTAATTATTATCATGATAGTGTTGGGCTTATATATGGTGAGGCTACCTATCAACGCAACCAAGCTGAAATTATATGGGTATCACAAAGCGCTAGGTGTTTTGGTATTGATGTTGGCATGTTTAAGATTATCCTGGCGGCTTATCAATCAAAATCCACGCCTTCCAAATGAAATGCCCACTTGGCAAAAGCTGGCGGCCCATGGGGTCCATTATGCCTTTTATTTCTTTATGTTTGCTTTGCCACTAACTGGGTGGATGTTATCTAGCGCATCAGGGTTGCCAGTATCCTTTTTTGGATTGTTTTTGTTGCCGGATCTGATTTCGCCTAATGAACATTGGCGCTTTCTCTTACAGACAGCACATCAGTGGTTGGGGTATGGTTTACTCCTTGCGCTTTGTGCACATGTAGGGGCTGCCTTACAACATCACTTTATTAACAAGGACGATATTCTTAAAAGGATGCTACCATGAATAAAATAATGGCCACATTGCTAGTGGGCGTGCTCTCTTTTGCAGGCTTAGCTTTCGCCCAGGCACCTATCTGGCAAATTGTTAAGGGCAGCACCATTAAATTTACAGGGACACAAAATAATGCGCCTATTTCCGCTGAGTTTAAGAAATTTGACGGGGATATTCAATTTGATCCCAACAATTTGAAAGAAAGTAAAGTCAAATTGACCGTCGATATGGATTCAGTCACAGCAGGATTTGCTGAATTAGCGACAATGCTTAAAACGATGGATTGGTTTGATACAACCACTTTTCCACACGCAACCTTTGAATCGACAGATATTTCAGCTGATAAAAAGGGATACCTTGTAAAGGGTGAATTAAAAGTACGAGATAAAAAATCGCCCATTTCTATTGACGTTGTTGTTGATGAGAATACACCGACAAAAATGAAATTACACGGCACGACGCAATTATCTAGAACCGCGTTTGGGGTTGGCCAAGGCGATTGGGCAGATACCTCAGATGTTAAAGATGAAGTTAAAGTGGAGTTTAACCTAGAATTAAGTCGGTGATTTATTAAAACAAAAGCATTTTTTTAAGAGGGCACTTTAATAAGGTGCCCTATTTTTTATGCTACCAAGCTTGTTGGCTCAAGTGGTAAGGTATGCTCAATAAATGCATTAAGTGGTAGCGGGGGCTGGATAGGAGTAATTGCCGTTAGGCAATCTTTAGAGGGTAAATTATCGCTAAAAATATCCGATGCTAAAAGTACGTTAGCATCTTGTTTGGGAAGTACATTACTTGTCGTAGGTAGAGAATGATCGTTAGTAAGCAAAAACGCATTTGTTTCAAATGGTTGGGGCGAAGACGCTAAAGAAACGTCGATAATATGTGTATCTTTGATGATGTCTTTTAAGATCTCTACACCCTCCGGCGTAATACGATTATAATCTAGAATAAGATGCTCAACTGCTGTGTCTTTTAAATGCAAGGAGGTTATTTCTTTATCTGTAATGGCATTGTAACTTAAGTTTAGAGTTTTTACATTTGAATCTGTTAAATCTAAATAGGCTATTTCAGCGTTTAACCCCCCTGCAATGTTGTGAAGAGTGAGTTCAGTTACATTGGTATCTTTCAGGTCAAGTTTTGACAAGTCTACACGTTCTAGGTAATTATAAAAATCAATGAAAAGTTCGTTGACATTGCTTCCTTTAAGATTATTTGAAAGTCCTTCCAGGTTCTTTGCATCAATGGAAGAAAACTCAATATACAAAGAATTAACCTGAGAATCTTTAAAGCTTAAATTAGCAAGTGCATTTTGTTCAAATTCATTCGCAAAAAAGTTGAGTGAGGTAATATTTGTTTGGGATAAATCAATTTGAGC
>CAZHSJ010000031.1:0-18161 GCA_964535225.1 Uncultured Candidatus Berkiella sp.
AAATTTAACTATGCCTTCCATGATTTAAGCCGATTTCTGATCAATACTACCATTGGTATAGGTGGTTTATTTGATCCGGCAGCAAGTTTAGGATTAGTTCACCGCAAGGAAGATTTTGGTCAAACGCTGTATCATTGGGGTTACCACCACTCTTATTATGTAGTTCTCCCCTTTATTGGCCCAAGCACTTTCCGCGATACGATGGGTTTAGCAGTTGATTATTATGCCTTAAGCATTTGGCCATGGATTGAACCAGGTTGGGAAAAATATTCTTTATTAGGATTGGATTATCTTGATTTGCGCGCAAGGCTTTTAAGAAAAGAAAGTGTTTTAGATACGCTGGCAGTGGATGAATATATTTTCATGAGAGATGCTTATTTTCAACATCGAAAATACCTTTTTGAAGAAGCAGATAATAGTGCTGAAGATGTATATGATGGAGTAAGCCCGGAAGATATTCAGCCAAGCAAACCCAAGACAAGTGAAACAACGACAAAACCATCAACAACAGAGTCAACAACAACTGATCAAACCCTTGACACGAAACCTCAAGCCCAGAAAACGACGGATGATAAAAAGCAAACTGCCGAAAATGCCAGTACCGCAAATGCAGTAAAAACATCCAGTAAGGCTGCACCCGTTGCCCAACCCATTACCATTAATATAAACGTAACGACAAAACCCGAAGAGAATAAAGAAGCAAAAGGAAAACAAACAACAAAGGAAAAGATGATTAAAAGCTAACTTCCCTCAAATGAACTCATTTCGTAGAAATATGTCCAGTACATCCGCTTAAAAACTAATAACCTGAGTGTCTTAACCGATTACTTATAAATAAGTAATACCGGCAATCGGCTTGGCAATGGGCTATTGCTAACTATAAATACAGGCTTTTAACCATTGAGTGTAAAATGACAAACTTCTACGGGCGGATCTTAAGTGTTGATGACGATGCCAAGGTGCGAGAAAAAATTGCCACCTATTTGGAAGACATTGGATTTGTTGTTAACGAAGCAAATAATGGCCAGGAAGCCTTAGAAGCGTTTAAAGCCAAAAAGCCAGATTTAGTATTATGCGATTTGCAAATGCCCGTTATGGATGGTTTAGAACTTATTGAGTACATTAAAAAAGAATCGCCAGAAACCCCCATTGTCGCTATGTCTGCCACAGATAAAATGAGTTTAGTTATAGATGCCTTAAGAATAGGTGCTTGGGATTTTATTGCTAAACCTATAGCTAATTTAACTGTGCTTGAGCACGTTATTTGTAAGGCGTTAGAAAGGGGAAGACTTGTTGTTGAAAATAGAAGATATAGACTTGAGCTTGAAGAAAAAAACAACCAATTAACCCAAAGTCTTGGTCAATTAAAGGAAGATCAAAATGCAGGAAAGAGCGTGCAACAAAAACTACTTCCTCAACCAAATTTTTGTTTTAATGATTATTCCTTTTCTCATAAAGTGATCCCTTCGCTTTACTTAAGTGGAGATTTTGTTGATTACTTTCAGATCACAAAAAGCAAAGTTGGCTTTTACATTGCAGATGTGTCTGGCCATGGCGCCTCATCTGCTTTCGTAACAGTACTATTAAAGAGTTTAGTTGAGCATTTTTTAAATAATTATCAAATAATGCAAGATGATACCATCTTACATCCAGAAAAAGTTCTAAAACATTTAAGCGATGATATTTTAAATGCAAAATTAGGTAAATATCTCACCATGATCTATTGTGTTTTGGATCTGAACACAAATATGATTTCCTACAGTGTGGGGGGGCATTATCCAAATCCCGTCATATGGGATGGAAAAAATGCAACCTATTTAAAGGGGAGTGGATTTGCTGTTGGTATATTTAAAGATGCCAAGTTTGAAACCAATTCGCTCAGCCTACCTTCTGAATTCTCTTTTGTTATGTTCTCAGATGGTGTATTTGAAATTATGGAAGGTGAAGATCTTAAATCAAAAGAACAAAAGCTTCTGTCGGTTGTAAATAAGTCCCAATTAAAAATTGATGATTTGCTTTCTTCACTAGGAATTAATGAAGAAGGTGGAAGACCAGATGATATTACCTTGCTACTGATGAATAGGAAATCGCAATGCAACCATATGAACAAGTAAAATACTATTCGAAAGATAAAATATTTATCCTAAAGCTCAAAGGGATGGTGCGCTTTACTTGTTCTCCTTATATTGACGCTGCATTAAAACAAGTAAACGACGAAGACATTATTTTTGATTTTCGCGAAACAAAAAATATTGACAGTACAATTATGGGTAATATTGCTAAATATTTTGTTCAAAGTACAATAAAAAATAAAGGAGACAATAAGCCGATTATTGTCTACGCACATGATGATTTGCATAAAATATTCACCAAGATCGGATTCGATAGATTTTTTAAATTCACTAAAGAAGAACCTAGGGTAAATATTAAAGAGAGTGAATTTAAAACATCAGTAGAAATAAAAGAAGATGCAAAAGCATTGAAATCCTATATTATTAAAGGGCACCAGGTATTAAGTAATTTACAACAACAAGATCCTTCCTATAAAGAAGTTGTACAAATATTTAAAGATAAGTAAAGTGTTGTCTTTATTGTTGGAGCAAATGCGCTATTATGGACAAACCAAAAGATCCTAAAAAAGGAAAAAAGATGCCGGGTCCTGAATCTCCTAAGGAGTCGGGTCAGGCCAGTGTGGTTTCTCACGATGAACCACTTGGTGCGTTATCTGAAGAAGTGGTACAAGAATCCAGTCACAGTTGGGATGTACCGCCTGCGCATCGGATAGCCTATGATCCTTTGTTAGGATGCTTAGTTGTATTAACGCGTTTAGAACACAATCCCTTTTCTCCAGAAACCCTCATTGCAGGGCTTCCCTTGTTAGACAATAAGCTAACGCCAGAATTATTTATTCGCGCCGCTGCCCGTGCGGGTTTATCTGCACAAATTGTTAAAAGAAGCTTAGAAGATATTTCACCGCTCGTATTGCCCGCCGTTTTGTTATTACATCGCAGGCAAGCCTGTATCTTGGTTTCGAAAAATGATGAAAAAGGGATAGCTACCATTATACAACCGGAAAGTGGAGAGGGAGAGATTACGGTTTCCCTAAAAGAACTGAGTCAGCAATACTCAGGCTACACTATTTTTACACGGCCAACTTTTCACTTTGACAAAAGAACCGATGAGGGCTTTAAAGAACCGCCCAAATCCTGGTTCTGGGGCGTTATTAAAACGACCTGGCCTTTATATTCTGAAGTATTAGTGGCATCTTTTTTTATTAACTTATTTGCCATTGCTTCATCCTTATTTGTAATGAATGTATACGATAGGGTAGTACCCAATAACGCGATGGATACGTTAACGGTATTATCTATCGGTGTATTAATTGTATTTACATTTGATTTCTTGATGAAAATGCTCAGAGGTTACTTCATTGATATTGCCTCTAAAAAAACGGACGTTATTTTATCAGCGAATATATTTGAACAAATGATGGGTATTAGAATGGAGGCTCGCCCAGAATCGGTTGGTAATTTTGCAAATAACATGCAGCAGTTCGAATCGTTTCGCGACTTTGTGACCTCCACGACGATTACGGCCTTAATCGACTTACCCTTTGTTTTGTTCTTTATTGCCATTATCTTTATTATTGGGGGCTATGTTGTTATTGTTCCCATTTTGTCGGTGCCCTTAGTGATTTTGGCTGGTTTGTTTATTCAAAAACCGTTGAATAAATATGTAAAAGAATCTTATCGTTATGCCGGGCAAAAGCATGCCATGCTCATTGAATCCTTAGCTGGTGTTGAAACGGTTAAAGGGTTGTCAGCGGAAAGCTCCCTGCAAAGAAAATGGGAACATGCGGTTGGTATGGCAGCGAAAATTGGTACAAAAGTAAGAGGCTTGTCGTTAACCGCAATCAGCTTCTCTGCTTTTGTTCAACAGGCAGCGGGTGTGGCTGTTGTCATTTTAGGGGTACATAAAATCACCAATGGTGAGATGACCATGGGTGCCCTAATTGCTTGTACCATTCTCACCGGTAGAGCGCTAGCCCCGTTAGCGCAAATTGCCGGATTGTTAACACGTTATCACCAATCAATGGCAGCTTTACAATCACTTGATAATGTCATGAAGATGCCTACAGATCGCTTAAGAGGACGCACGCCCTTACACCGACCAGTACTTAATGGGGATATTGAATTTAGAGACGTGGGATTTAAATACCCTCGCCAAGCTGTTCCTGCCTTGAGTAATGTTACTTTTCATATCACGCCAGGTGAAAGGGTTGGCATTATTGGGCGAATAGGTTCTGGTAAAACAACCATTGAAAAATTGGTATTAGGGCTCTATCAAGCTCAGGAAGGTACGGTATTAATGGACGGTACTGAAATTAGCCAATTAGATCCTGCGTCCATGCGCAGAAATATTGGGTATGTGCCCCAAGACTTGGTGCTGTTTTATGGCACCGTAAAAGATAACATTACCTATGGGGCGCCGTTTGCGGATGATAACTCCGTTATACGAGCGGCTAAAATATCAGGGGTGATGGACTTTGTTGCAAGACACCCACAAGGGTTTGATATGCCCGTTGGTGAAAGAGGAGAAAAACTCTCCGGTGGGCAACGTCAAGCCATCGCGATTGCCAGAGCGCTAATTTTAGATCCCCCTATTTTGGTATTAGATGAACCTACCAATATGATGGACAATAGAACAGAAGAATTATTCAAAAATCAGTTGATTGAAGCCTCTAAAGGTAAAACACTTATTTTAGTAACGCATAAAGGATCGTTACTATCTCTCGTTGATCGTTTAATTTTAATGGATGGCGGTAAAATCATTGCCGATGGGCCAAGAGACTTAGTGCTTAAAGCCCTAGCAGAGGGGAAATTGCATTCTCATGCGCGATAAAATACAAAAAGCAATAGCCAAAACGAAACAACTCCCAGCGGTTATTAAGGAGTTGAAGGAGTTAAAGCGTCAAGAAGATATCAAAGAAGTTGATATCGAATTCATGACAGATTCTAGTGCGGCGACATTAGAAGGGGTGCCGGTACGTTATCATGTTATTTTAATTGCCTCGATGGTCTTTTTATTTGTTGCGTTGATTTGGGCCAGCTTTGCTGTTTTGGACGTGGTCACGGTTGGGCAGGGTAAAGTTATTCCCTCTAGCAATATGCAGGTTATTCAGAATCTAGAAGGCGGTATTGTTAAAGATATTCGTGTAAAAATCGGTGATATTGTTGAGAAAGATCAAGTCTTAATGATTATTGACGACACACGCTTTGTCTCCTCCTTAAAAGAGAATGAGACACAACTGGCTGCACTCAATGCCAAAATCATCAGATTAAATGCAGAAACCAGTGGAGAAGAACTGAAATTCCCCGAAGAGTTGGAAACGAAATTTCCACAGTATATAAGCGCTGAGAGAAATTTATATGAATCTCGCAAAAAGGAATTGCAGGTTAAATTAAATATATTAAAAGACGAAGAACAACAACGCACCCAAGAATTAATGGGGGCAAAACAGAAAAAAGATCAGCTGCAACGAAGCCTTGAATTAGTTAAAAAGGAATTGAACTTAACTAAGCCTCTGGTGAGCCAGGGGGCTGTGTCAGAAGTAGAAGTGCTGCGCTTGGAGCGAACCGTGAATGATTTAGCCGGTGAGTTAGAGCAAACCGAACTTTCTATTCCAAAACTGGAAGCAAATCTTGCGGGCGCTAAAAAGAAAATCGAAGAACTGCTGATTTCTTTTAAAACAGAAGCTATATCAGAAACCAATGCAGCAAAAGCGGAGTTTAATAAGTTAAATGAAACTAATCTTGCGGCTGCAGATAGGGTAAGACGTACGATTGTGCGATCGCCTGTCAAAGGAACGATTAACCAAGTTAAAGTCACTACCATTGGGGGTATTGTTCAACCTGGGCAAGATCTTATTAACATTGTACCGCTAAATGATACCCTCTTAATTGAAGCTAATATCCGTCCCGCGGATATTGGGTTTTTAAGACCAGGACTACCCGCAACGGTTAAGATCTCTGCCTATGATTTTTCTATCTATGGGGGGCTTAAAGCCGTAGTGGAACATATCAGTGCCGATACAATTACAGACGAAAAGGGCAACCCTTTTTATCAAATTAGAGTAAGAACCACTGAGCGAAGCTATTTAATAGGTAAACATGGTGAACGTTTAGAAATTATCCCAGGGATGAGTGCGACAGTTGATATTCTCACCGGACAAAAGACCGTACTTGAATATTTACTCAAACCGATTATTAAAGCTAAGAAAAATGCTATGAGAGAAAGGTAAGGCTATGATCCTCATTGCGAGTTCCGATCCAGAGCGAGCGGCTGCTTGGCATAGGGCACTACTGTCATGTGGTGAAATCTATGATGTGGATGTGCATGATAGGCGTGCCTTAGATCTGTGCTTAAAAAAAGCAAACATCGACGTGCTTATTGTGGACTTAAACTTGCTTGGAGAATCTGGCATAAATGAAGTCTCAGCATTAAGAGATCTCCAACCTCATCTTCATATTGTGGTGATGACTAAGCATCCCAACCAAAGAGAAGAGATCTCTGCGGTGCTATTTGGTGCTAAGGCATATTGTAGTTTTGAACTCAACTTAGAATTGTTACCCAAGGTTGTTAAAACAGTACAAGCTAATGAGCTATGGGTAGATAGGAAGTTTGTTTCAAGACTATTGTCAGAAATAGAAGACATTACGCAAGTGAAGCATGCTGAAGCACAACGATTAGATAAAGGGATCTCGGCAATGACACCGCGTGAAACCGAAATCGCCTCGTTGGTAGCAACAGGTTCAAGCAATAGAAGAATAGCTGAGCAGCTAAATATTTCGGAAAGAACCGTCAAGGCACATTTAGGGGTGATTTTTCGTAAAATTGGGATCACCGACAGATTACAACTTGCACTATATATGAATAGACACCAGCAATTGTCTGCTATTTGGCATGGCGGAAAAATTGGGAAAGAACCGCCAGCACGAACTGATCCTAACAATAAACAGCACTAACAGCGCTATTTTTAGTTAGCAACTTCTTCTTACTTCAAAAAAAATCAATAATATTTACAACTATATGTGCTGAAAAAATTCACTTTCTTCACATTGAAGGGTATATTACTCGAGATGGACAAGCTTAGCTGATCTATTTTTTGATAAGTAGATAACCAGCAGGCGTCCTGCGGGCGTATAAGGATAGACGGAAAGAGCGGACAAAGATATGTCAAAAAATAGATTTTTAAAAATACTCTTACCTTCAATCGCGTTGACTTTTGGAAGCCAAGCATTTGCGTATACCCTTAAAGAAGCGGTAGCTCACACGCTTGCAACCTCCCCAGATCTCTTGATTGAGACCAATACAAGAGACATGGTCGACAAGGAATTGCGACAGTCATATGCGGGTTACCTCCCAGTCGTGGATTTAGCATCCGGTTGGGGTGAACAATATACTAATAATCCAACAACAAGAGCAGCGAACCCCCTATTAGGTGGTAGTAGCTTGTCTCAAGAGGGCACAAAAACTTTAACTCGTACAGAGTTTAGTTTGATTGCCTCACAAATGTTGTGGGACGGTTTTGCAGTGTATCATGACGTTGAAGGCAAGAAAGCAAGAGTAAGAGCTGAATCCTGGCGTGTTAATAGCACGGCACAAGATGTGGCGCTTAATGCTGTTGAAGCTTACCTAAAAGTTCTGATGGAAAGAGAGCTGGTACAGCTGAACCGTGAGAATCTTGCTAAGCATGAAAGCATCTACGGTCAAATCCAAAAGCGCAGCGAAGGCGGTATTGGTCGTAAGGCCGATTTAGATCAAGCAGAAGGTCGTGTTGCCTTAGCGCGTACGAACCTGATGGCAGAAGAAGGTAATTTGGCGGATGCAGAAAGCAATTTCCTGCGTCTCATCGGCGTTCCTGTTCCTAACCACTTAGTTAAGCCAGAACACGCAGAGCACTTCCCCAATTCCGAGCATGATGCAGTGGAAATGGGTATTAAGTATCACCCCGAATTACGAGCCTCTGTTGAAGACACAAATGTTGTTCGCGCAGAACGCAAAGTTGCAAGAGCTGCCTTTGTGCCTAGATTCGACTTGCAATTAGGTATGACACGTAATCATAACTTAGATGGTTCACCTGGTAATTCAGATGATAACTCAGCGATGATTCGTGCGCGTTGGAACCTCTTTAGCGGTGGTAAAGATCTCGCTAACATTGGTAGAACATGCTACAAACTTCAAGAAGCGCAAGAAGTTCAAAACAGAGCTTTCCGCCAAGTTGTGAATAGCGTTCGTAACGCATGGAGTGAATACGCAACAGCGAAAAGACAATTACGTTACTTTAAAGAGCATGTTGATGCCAGCATGAGAACCTCCGATGCTTATCAAAAGCAATTTAACATTGGTCAGCGAACTTTGCTTGACTTGTTAGATTCTGAAAATGAGTTATACGGCGCTAAAATGGCTTATATTGGAGGCAAATATACTGAGCTATTTGGTTCTTACCGGGTATTGAATGCAACGGGTTGTCTAACCGAAGCAATGAATATCGAACTTCCAAAACAAGTTATTGCTAAACCAACAGGTTTAATGGAAGGAACTTCTCGCTTCTTCGATAAGAGAGACATTCCTCTCTTCGATAGCAGGGATGTTCCCAATCCTGACTGATGGGGTAACTATTAGGGCGGGACTATCCCGCCCTATTTTTTTGTAGGAACTAAACAAGTATTGTACGAGAGAAGATCGATGATTCATGATTTTCTAATATGTCAGAGCCAATAACTTCCTCAAACCGCGGTTTTATTTCTAAAATCAAGTCTAGTGGCTTTACTAAAACAACTTTTTTATTGTCACTCCTCTTTTTGTTGTCTTTTCTATGTTATGCCTTTGCCACAGAATTTACTCAAAGTTACTTAGATGATATTGCTAAAACCTATGGTGAATATGCCAAAAGAAGATTAATCACCTGGCAAAAAGTACTTGATGACAACAAAAATGAATCTGCCCTAAAAAAATTAGAAGCCGTTAATTTGTTTTTTAATTTTTTGGAATATCGTCGAGATATTAACCATTGGGGAATGGATGATTATTGGGCAACACCACTTGAATTTGTGGTGAGTGGCGCTGGGGATTGTGAAGATTTTGCGGTAGCTAAATATTTTAGTCTTTTGGAATTAGGCGTGCCTGATGACAATCTATTAATTATGTATGTCAAATTTACGGGAAACAGTACCTTTTATGCCCAGGCGCATATGGTGTTACTTTATTATGAAACGCCGCAAAGCGTTCCTTTAGTATTGGATAATATTAACAAAGAAATTATGCCTGCTGATAAAAGACCAGATTTGATCCCAATTTATGGTTTTAACGGTAAAGGCTTATGGCAAGCTAAAGAATTAGGTAAAGGTCATCAAATTGGGCAAGCCTCTGATTTAAAGCGATGGTCTGAATTAAGCGAAAGAATGAAATCAGGAAAGATTTCGAAATGGAAGGATATCTGAAATGACGTTAAGCCGGCAATTAATGTTATCAGGCATGATCATTTTGTTATGCCTATTTACGGGAATGATAAGCTTTGTGGTTAAAAATACGCAATCATTTCTTAATCAACAACTTGCTTCGCATTCGCAAGATACGGCAACAGCGCTAGGAATTACCTTAACCACGGTAATGAAAAATAATGATGAAGTTACCGCCAGCCGTATTGTGGATGCGGTGTGGGATAGGGGTTATTACAAAACGATTATCGTGCAAGGCAAGGACGGCAAACCTATCGTTGAACGTCACCAAAAGATTAAATTTCATGGTGTGCCAGAATGGTTTATTAAACTGCTTCCTTTGCAAACGCCAGAAAAAGAAGCGCTGATCATGGATGGTTGGAGTAAAGTAGGGCATGTTAAAATTGAAAGCAATCCGGGATTTGCGTATCAACAAATATGGTTAACCTTTATTGACTCTGTGCAATGGTTCATTATGACGGCGATTTTAGCCGTGCTGCTTGGCGGCGCTTTACTGTACATTATTTTAAGACCGTTGCGTGCAATAACGTCTCAGGCCATGGCAATTTGTAATCAGCAATTTGCTATTCAAGAAACGCTACCGTGGACATTTGATTTACGCTTGGTTGTTGAAGCAATGAATAATATGTCCATTCGCCTAAAACAGCTCTTTGAGGAACAGGTAAGGCAAACCGATAAATTACGAGAGCAAGCATTTAAAGATCCCGTGACGGGTCTTGGCAATAGACAATATTTTGATTTGCAGTTTGATCATCTATTACAAGACAAAGAAAAATTGCCAAGTGGTGCTTTGCTGCTGATTGAAATTAACAACTTCAAGGAATACAACGAGAAATATGGATTTCAAGAAGGCGATTTGTTGTTACAAAATGTTGCTACCGTTGTTAAAGAAAGTGTCAAGCAATTTAGTAGTGCGATTATTTCTCATGCTAAGGGTGCAAGTATTTTTGTGGTTTTACCCAACAAATCCAAGGAAACAGCGCTTGATGTAGCTCAGACAATTTGTGGTTTATTTAATGAAATGCAATATAAAGAATTGAGCAAAGAAGCACAGGTGGGTTCAGTTGGCGTTGTGGTGTTTGACGTTGGCGCGTTGAAAAAAGATATTATGTCGCAAGTGGATATGGCTTTAAGACAAGCACAAATGAAGGGCGCCAATCAGTGGCACTATTTAGAAGTCGTACAAGTGAAGGTACAAGGCCAGCAAGACTGGAAAGCTATCCTTGGGAAGGTTATTGCTGAAAATAGAGTGTTAGTGTATTTCCAGAAAACTATGTTATTTGCTAACGACAGAAAATTAGTTGAAACCTTAATGCGAATTAAACTTGAGGATAATAGCATTATTTCCGCAGGTGTGTTTATGCCGATGGCAGAGAGGTTAAACCTGGTTAATGCATTGGATAAACTGGCAATTGAAAATGTATTAAGCAAAATCAAGCAAGGGCAAAACAAAACCGAATATTTTGTAAATTTATCTGCTAAAACGCTGGATAATGAAGAATTTAAGAAATGGCTATTAGATAAAGCAAAACAGCTGGGTAAGAAGGCCAATCAACTGGTGCTGGAATTTCCAGAGTATGGGGTTATCAATAGGATTGAAAAAGTGAGGGAGTTTTTCTTAACCGTTTCTCTATTGGGCTGCAAAACGTCTATAGATCACTATGGTAAAAATTTAAGTTCATTTTCTTATTTATTCAATCTAAAGCTCAATTACCTTAAAATTGACGGAAGTTTCATCAGAAATATTCAGGAAAACCAAGAACATCAATTTTTTATTCGATCTTTAATTGATATTGCCCGTAGTTTAGGTATTGTGGTTATAGCAGAGGCAGTAGAGAGCGAGCAGGAATTTAAGGCACTTCAAGAATTGAAGGTGGATGGGGTTCAAGGCTACTTTGTTGGTAAACCAACCGATGTGGAGTTTTAAGCCACAATTGTAAAAATCAATACTTGATTAGAAGTCAGTTATGCCGTAGGGTTCTTGCTTGGCAAATTTAGGATATTGAATAGTTAAATGACTGGGAAAATTTCCTTGGCAGAGCGTAACATAAATTCACTAACCAATTCTCCTTCAACGTTTATTACCAGCATTTTACCGTGGGTAATTTGCGGTCTAGCAGCCGCCTTTTATTGCTATGAATACCTCCTAAGAATTACACCAGGCTTAATGGTCCCAGAGTTGCAGCGCGCGTTTAGCGTGCATGGGCAATATTTGGATGCGACCCTGGTTGGTCATTTAAGTGCTTTTTACTACTACGCTTATACGCCAATGCAATTACCCGTGGGTTTACTCATGGATCGGTATGGTCCCAGGTGGATCCTGACTTTGGCCGTATTTTGCTGTGCTTTGGGCACCGTGGTTTTTGGAACTACTGACTCTTGGTGGATTGCTGCCGCTGGCCGATTTGCTATTGGCTTTGGATCGGCATTTGCTTTTGTTGGTGTGCTTAAGCTTGCTTCCAATTGGTTACCCCCTAATCGTTTTGCCATGATTTCAGGTCTTACCACCACCCTGGGCATGGTTGGCGCCATGCAAGGCGATATTATTTTAGGTGATTTAATACAACAAGTAGGGTGGCGCGACACCATTCTTTATTCAAGCTATATTGGTTTTTTCTTAGTTCCTGTTATCTGGCTTGTGGTCCGTAACTCGCCCTCTCATTTAAAATCTGCCCCTAAGAAAGAACAACTTAATAAGGCAACCGTAAGTAGCTATAGCCAATTATGGGCTGAAATTCGCTTATCGTTAAGAAACCGACAAATTTGGATCAACGGTATTATTGGCGGATTGCTATGGACACCCACCATGGTTTTTCCAGAGCTGTGGGGCAAGCTTTATTTGCAAACCATGCACAACTTTAGTGCCGCAGATGCTTCACGTGCGGTAACCATGATTTTGCTCGGTATTGCGTTTGGAGCACCATTAGCAGGGTTTTTATCAGACAAAATGCAGCGCCGTAAACTGCCCATGATGATTGGCGCCTTGCTGGCGACGGGCTTCTTATTAGTCTTTATGTTTTACCCTGATTTAACGTTAACACAGGTAAAAGTGCTGTTATTTTTAATTGGTGCTACCACCAGCGTTGAGGTCATTTGCTTTGCGATTGGTCGTGAAAATTGTCCGCAAAACTTGGCAGGAACGGTCATTGCCGTTACTAACTTTGTGGTGAGTGCTTTTGCTATTTGCCAGGTTGTTGTGGCAAAGATATTAGATTGGACCTGGAGTGGGGAAATGCTCGATAAGGCCAGAGTCTATGGGCCTGAGAGCTATCAAACAGCCTTGTTAATTTTACCAGCTGCAACTTTCTTAGCTTTCTTGCTGATGGTTTTTCTCAAAGAAACCTACTGCATGCCTATTGATAGTGAAGCAAGGATGTCTCAGTAGTTCTACACTTAAAGTGTTGTTACCACGAAGAGCACTTTATGACTCAACCAAGCAAAGGATTGCTGGTCATTCTATTAGGCCTATCATTATATGGTTGTGCTATTGAGCCCAGTCAGCGTGCACAACGCATTTTACCTGCTTACCCTGAAATGGTGACGCATTGCACCCTGGTGGGTGGGGTTACCGGTACTTCGCCTACCTTAGCGCTTCCGATTGGCGAACAATTTGCACGTTATCAAGCCATGGATGAGGCTGCTGCTTTAGGCGCAACGCACATTGTGTGGACAGATACCACAGCAGGGATTGTGCCTTTAGATAAATTTGCTCCCACGGCTTCAGGCAGAGCTTATTATTGCGATCCTGATCGTTCAATGCCTAACTCATATCGTTATATGGATCAATATCTTAGACTGCATCGTTATCCCTTTGACGGCGAGCGGGATTAAACATACGACAGTCGGTTTTTGGTATCCCAATCCCCCTTCTTCTCGATATAATGAGCATATTCATTAAAGAGTGAAGTTACACCTATATGACGTCCTCATTATTTAGAAAAGAAGCGCTTGAGTACCGTAAAGACAGACTTTACGGCGATGTCATTTTATTACAACCGCTTTCTAAGACCCTTCTTGTTGGTGTTGTTGTTGCCATTTGTGTTTTGCTGACCGCTTTTATTTTCTGGGGTACCTACGCGCGAAAAGAGACCGTGCATGGATATTTATTGCCAGACAAAGGGATTGTGAAAACCTATGCTCCCCAAGCGGGCGTGACGATTGATTCTGTGCATGTCAGAGAAGGCGATGAAGTTGAAGCAGGCCAGTTGATGGTGACCTTACGCTCAGATCGCTCCATTTCAGGCGGCAGGGATATTGATGCCATTCAACTGCAAGAAGTGGAATCCTCTTTAGCGCATCAGTATGAAAGTATTCAGGGTGAAAATAATTTATTAATAGCGCAAACCGCACAATATAAAACCCAAATTGAAGGCTTAAAAACCGAACTTGCGCAACTTGATCTCAATCTAAAAACACAAGAGCAAAAATTAACCATTTTAGAAAAGCGCGTTGTAGGCGCCAAGCAATTATTAGAAAACAAGCATATTTCGGAATTAGAATATCATCAAAAATATCTTGAAGAATTGCTTACCCAAAAGCAGCGTTATCAAGAATTAAAAAGCGCTAAAGCAAGCAAAGATAGCAACTTGATTCAAGCGCAATCTGAACTTGAGCAGTTACCGATAAAATCCAAAGCACGCATTAATGAAATTGAAAATAAAATTTCAGAATTAAAACAACGCCAGGCAGAAATGATGGGTAAACGCGGTTTGGAAATTAGAGCGCCCGTTTCTGGTGTGGTAACCGGTATTCAAGCAAGAGAAGGTCAAACTGCAACGAATAATTCGCCGCTATTAGCAATACTACCCCAAGAAGCTGTTATGCAGGCAGAGCTGCTGGTGCCTTCTCGTGCAATTGGTTTTATCACAGAAGGTCAGACGGTATTAATTAGATACGATGCCTTTCCCTATCAGCGTTTTGGCATATACGAAGGAACCGTTACCGATATTTCAAAACATGTGTTATTACCTCAGGAATTGTCGATACCGCTTGAGCTAAAAGAACCCGTTTACCGCGTGACGGTGACCCTAAAGAAACAACAGGTGTTAGCTTATGGGAAGCAATTCCCGTTACAAACTGGAATGTTATTAGATGCGGATATTATCTTAGACAAACAAAGTTTAATTAAGTGGATATTAGATCCCCTCATTAGCTTAAAAGGAAGGTTTTAATGCAAAATCCATTATCGCTGTTAAAACTTTCCGGACGGCATCGCTTACCCATTATTTTGCAAACTGAAATTGCAGAATGCGCTTTGGCGTGTTTAGCAATGGTGGCTAGCTACCATGGGCATGAAGTAGATTTAAATACCTTGCGCCGCCAATACCCTATATCCTTGCGCGGCACCACACTGCATTCTTTAATGCAAACGGCTGATAAAATGGAGTTTGCCTGCAGACCTTTACGTTTAGAGCTAGAACAGCTCGATCAACTGCAAACGCCCACCATTTTGCATTGGGACTTGAACCATTTTGTGGTGTTAAAAAGCGTTAGCAAGAAACATATTATTATTCATGATCCCGCGCAGGGCATGCGAAAGCTTACCATGCAGGAAGTTTCCAAGCACTTTACTGGGGTGGCGCTTGAATTAAAACCCACGACTAAATTTAAGCCAAAAGATGAAGTTAGAAAGATCCCCGTGTGGATGTTTTGGCAGCGCATTGTTGGTTTAAAACGCGCTATGGCGCAAGTTTTCTTGCTTGCCTTAGGGTTACAGTTATTTTCATTAATCAGCCCTCAGTTTATGCAATTTGTGGTGGACGGTGTACTCCAAAGTCACGATGTTCACTTCTTAAAAGTATTGTGTATTGGCTTTTTATTATTAATGGTGATTGAAGTAGGCACAACGGCCCTGCGCTCGCTTTTATTAATGAGCTTTAGCAGCATGCTCAGTATTCAAATGGCGACTAATCTATTCCGGCATTTAATTAGGCTGCCGCTGGCTTATTTTGAAAAACGCCATATTGGTGACATTGTTTCGCGCTTTGGCTCACTTGGACAAGTTGAAAAGCTTCTTACTAATGGGATCATTCAGGCGATTGTCGATGGTATTATGGCCATTGCCACCTTAGTGATGATTTTTTTATATTCCCCGTTATTAGCAAGCTTTGTGTTAGTTTCTCTAACCTTATATGGGATCTTACGCTTTGCTTGGTACCACCCGTTAAAAGCCATTACCGAAGAAACCATTATTGCCGGTGCCAAAGAAAGCACCAATTTTATGGAAACCATTCGTGCTACCCAAAGTATTAAAATATTTGGTAAAGAAAACCAGCGCCAAATGTTATGGCAAAATCGATATGCCGATAAATTAAATGCCGGCATACAAATGGGTAAGCTGAAATTAGGGTTTTCTGCCATTAACTCCATTTTATCTGGCGTTGAAAACATTGTGGTGGTGTACTTTGCTGCCAAGTTAGCCTTGGAAGGCGCCTTCACCGTTGGGATGATTTACGCCTTTATGTCTTATAAACAACAGTTTATAGGTAAAGCGCTTGCCTTAATTGAAAACTTTATTGAATTAAAAATGTTAGGTTTATATTTGGAGCGTTTGGGCGATATTGCGCTTGAAGAGCCCGAAGTTCAAGAAAGTGGCATGATAGAGCCCCCTGTATTAGAAGGGGATATCCGCCTTGAGAATATCATGTTTCGCTATAGTGAAAATGAACCGTATGTGATAAACAGCATTAATTTACACATTAAGTCTGGTGAATCCGTTGCGATTGTAGGCCCTTCGGGTTGCGGTAAAACAACGCTAATGAAGATCATGATGGGCTTATTTATGCCAGATTCAGGCAAAGTGTACATTGATGGTATGGAGCTTAGTAAATTAGGCTTAAAGAATTTTAGAGAGCAAGTGGCTGCCGTGATGCAAAACGATCAGCTACTTTCTGGCTCCATTACCGAAAACGTGAGCTTTTTTGATCCCCAAACCGATCAGCAATTGGTTGAGCAATGCTGCCATTATGCGGTGATTGCGCATGATATTGCGGCTATGCCAATGCAATATAATACTTTAATTGGCGATATGGGCATGACGTTGTCGGGTGGTCAGAAGCAGCGGGTTGTACTGGCACGTGCATTGTATAAAAAGCCCAAGATCTTATTTTTGGATGAAGCCACCAGCCATTTAGATGTGGCGTTAGAGCAGGCGGTGAACCAGGCCATTAAGCATTTAAAAATCACCCGGATCATTATCGCGCATCGTCCTGAAACCATTCGCTCTGCGGACAGGATTTTTGTGTTTACCCCACAAGGGTTAATTGAACAGCCTAAGCATGCTCTAAGCCAGATCCCGATCCCTGAGCCTGCGTAAATTTTTTGCCGAATTTTTTAACTAAACCGATGGCCGCACTGAGTGTGGCCAGCAGGCTTAGGGCAATGATAACATGGCTTTTATGTTGGGGGAGAAGCAAGAAAAAGACGCCTCCTGCTGCAAACATAAACAAGCCAACCCGCTCAAGATGATTTTTAAAAAAAGCAATGCGATTAACAAAGGCATACACCATTAAGGAAAGTGTGCCAAATCCCACGGCTGCGAGCACATCAATCGGGTAATGATACCATTGCTGAATTAAGCCATAGGCAACCCACATGAGAATGAAAGCAACAACTTCGTAAACCCATATTTTGTGTAATTCAAGCGCAATCCAACCCCAAAACACAAAAGCGCTATGCATGTGGCCACTGGGAAAAGCCCAACCTTCCATCGGAGGGGGGAGCGGCATTTGGAAAATGGATTTGAGATAGGCGTTATAGATCATGGTAAATAACAACACAAAGGTCGCGCGTAAAAAGATGGCCCTGTATTTTGTACAAAGACCAAAGATCACGACGGCTGCCAGCACAGGCCAGTGTGAGAAGCCCAAACCCATCATTCCAAAGTAATTTAACATAGGCCCATTCCATTCAAATTTTTGAATATTCTGCACACTTTTGAAGTCTTGTTCAAATTTAAGACTGTTATTCCATTCAACCACGTGTGGTTACACTTGTTTAATTTGAACCAGTTTTACGAAAGTTGGTCTTATGGTTAAAGAAGCACTATTAACGGGCATGATATGGCATTTACCTATTTCAAAGCAGAACAAGTAAAGGATTTTTTCATGAAGGGAAACTTGATTTACAGGCAAATCAAGATGGACAGTTTGGAATCTGATGACACGCTCCCTTTTAGCAAGGACCTTTCTGATAAAGATATTACCCCTGAAGGTGATTTTAGCGATGCCAATACTAAACAAGGAACCAAAATTGATATAGAAAAGCTTAACGACATTATAAAGTGGGTACGCGAGAAACTAAATTTAAATGAAAACGAATTAAGGTTTGTTAGCAAAGGAGGAGGCTTTTACATTCAAGTGGATGATAAAGTTAAAAACAGAGTAAATGAGTTTTTAAGTAATCACCATAAGAATTCAAACAGTATAAATATGACGGCAGATGTTACAAAAGAAGCATTTTACACTCAAGACACATATGATAAAAGCAATTTGTCGCCTAAAGGGTTAACGATTATTCAGGATTATTATGCTGAAAAAGATAAGCTAAGAAATGATACTTTTATCTGTGAGGATATAGAATTACCCGAGGTGTTTAATAAATTAGCTAAGGCAAAGGATGGGGTAACCATAAATATTATAT
>CAZHSJ010000032.1:0-18146 GCA_964535225.1 Uncultured Candidatus Berkiella sp.
ATAGGCTTCTTCAAAAATTGAAATTCCACTCATATCAGAATGAGGAAAAAATAAGCCTCCCTGTGCGCGTTTAAGGGCTCTACGAACCTTCCCCCAAATCAAATTGGGCGCGGGCCGGATCATGGCATGTCCTAGCACACGAGCATCTATTTGAATCAATTGAGAAGTGATGTCTTGATGGATTGTTTGCAGATCCTGGATAATCATTTTTTCCCAAAATTCAGATTGTCGTTGCAGCGCCTCATTGCGTGCCATTTGTGGGCTTAGATGATCCAAAGGAAGATAATACGTGATTACCGACGATGAAAATTGGCTTTTTAATGACTGATGTTGCGAATCAATATATCCTACGGAAGGGCTATAATAAGAGACATTGTCCCATGCTAAAGGCGCGCCCTGTGTTTTGCCTAAGGCTCGTAAATGAATATTTGCGACCATCCAGGGCGAATATTCAAATTGACTTACCCCGTCGAAACAATCAGTGAAATTATTATGACATATTTTATGCGCAATAAATCTCGGAATGGCGAGGATGACGGCTTTTGCTGTAATGGTATTTGATTGATGGCTCTTCAAATCAAAATAGCTCACGTTATATTGCTGATCATTAGGCGTAATGTCATAGACTTGGGCTTGTGTTGTGATAGTGTGAAGAAAATTCTTGGCTAATTGCTGAGTAAGAAAACCATTGCCATTGGGCCATGTTAATATAGCGTCTTGCTCGCAATTGGCTGCTCGTGTCCGGCGTGAAGCAAAATAATGTATGCCAGCCCAAGCGGATATCTTATCTATGCCTGCTCCGTAATCATCACGACAGCAGTAATTAACATACCAAAGCAAATAAGGGGAATGAAATTGATTTTTTTGCAAAAAAACCGCCATGGTTATTAAATCTAACTCACGAAAGTTTTGGTCTTGAGAGCTTAAATCAATTGGTATGGTAAAAGCGAAGCGCCCATCATTACCTTGGGCTGCTTTGTAGGTTTCCATTAAACTAAAAAAACGCATGATCTCGTGCTTATCTTTATCAGGAATACCGTTATTGGGAACAATTCCTTCATGCCAGGAACCATTTAAATATAAACGCTCTTTTAAATCGTGACATAAATATTGTTCATTATAATAAGGTTCTCCCTGCGCATTAAACCCTGTAATCACGCCCGATTCTTTTAAAAATTCGAACAAAAATTCACTCTCAACACTGGGAATAGGTAAATAGTGCGCTGCCCAAGGATAATTGGAGGCACTATTTTCGCCCCATGAAGCATTGCCTCCGATCATCGATTCTAATTCTAGAATTGAGAAATCTCGTATTCCATTTTGATATAAATGGCGGGCACAGGTTAAACCAGCTATTCCGCTACCGACAATAACGACTTCTTTTTTAAATAAGTTTGTTGCTTGCGGAAAGTCTTGTTGCAACACCCGATGTGCGCTCATTGGTGAGGTACCATGCATGACTAGTTTGGTTGATGGTTTGTACAATAACGGTTTAATCAAGGGCCATGAGAGTAAGCCTAAACCAACACCCGCTAAACCCTTGAGAAACAAACGACGTTGCTTATCCATTATAGTGTTGCCATTCTTCTTCAAAATAGCGGACCAAAGCTTGATTAGTTAAGACGTTTACTTCTGTATCAACCTTACTAATATCTTGTGGAAGGATAAACAATGAAGGGATCATCGATGTTGTGATATAGCGCAAATTGACGGGTAATCGATACTCTTGAGAATGACGATCATCCTTCGCGGCTAAATGAAAACCCCACAATCCAAATGCCGGAACATAGGTAACATATGATTTAACAAAAAAGCCAGATTGTTCCAAAGTATTAGCAACGCACCAATAGCTCTTTCTTGCAATATAAGGCGCAGTTGATTGTACAGCAACTAAGGCGCGCTCTGACAAGGCCATATAAAGATATTGGTAAAATGTTTTAGTGTATAATTTCCCTAGTGAATAATTGGCTGGATCTGGAAAATCAATAACGACAAAATCAAATTTTTCTTTGTTGTTTTTAAGCCATAAAAATGCATCTTGGTTAATTATTTTGAGTTTGGGTGATGACAATGAATTGTCATTAAGCTTGGTTAACATAGGGATGGCTCTAAATAATTTAGTCATCGCAGGATCTAAGTCAACTAAGGTGATTTTTTCTACACTAGGATATTTCAATATTTCTCTGGCGGCAAGGCCATCGCCGCCACCCAATATTAGTACCTTCTTTGGCTCACGAATTTGGGATAAGCCTACATGCACTAAGGCTTCATGATATCGATATTCGTCCTGAGAATTAAATTGCAAGTTACCATTTAAGTAAAGTCTGAATTCATTTCCTAAACGGGAAATGATGATACGCTGATATGGTGTGGATTGACTTAAAATAATTTTGCCATCATAAGCAAGAGATTCAGCAAATGTGGTTAGCTTATTGGAAAAGAGGCAGCCCAATAATAATGACGCCATACAAACAGCGACCTTTGCATACCATAGCCTGTGATGTTGGAGTTTGTCATTAAACACCCTAATGGCTAATGCCCCGATGCTGACATTTAAGATCCCAAATAAAAATGCGGATTTAATCAAGCCTAAATAAGGAACTAATACCAAGGGGAACAACAAAGATGCAATTAATGCCCCCACATAGTCAAAAGTAAAAACATGTGACACCAACTCTTTAAAATCCTGATACTGGCTTTTTAAGATCCGCATCATAAGTGGTATTTCAAGACCAACCCCGCTTCCAATGAGAAATACCATGGTATATAACAAGGGTTTAAAATGTTCTACCTGTTGAAAAGCGATATAAAGTGAAAGAGTTGAAAATCCTCCTACCATGCCAATGATCATTTCTATGTGAATAAATGTTTCGATTAATTTTTTATCTATATATTTAGATAAAAACGATCCAATTCCCATAGAAAATAAATAAACACCAATAATAATGGAAAATTGTGTGACCGAATCACCCAGTAAATAGCTTGCTAACGTTCCGGCGATAAGTTCGTAGATTAGCCCACAGGTTGAAACAATGAAAATAGAAAATAATAAAAGTGCTGCCATATCAACCTGTTATTGAAGATGCAATGATATTTGAAATACCCAGGACCATCGCTGCAACGATGATGGCGAGTGCAATATTTTGCTCATCAATGACTTCTTTCCACAAACGCCAAGGCGTGATTTTGTCATAAATATAGAATCCAAGGCCTAGCATCACTAAGCCAACAAATGAAAATATAATAGAGTTTGCCAAGCTATTTATGTTGATCCAAGTAACCATAAGTCATTTCTCCTCATTTATGATGCAACTTCGAATAAGAACCTGGTCCTGATGCTTTCCAAGAGGTATCCTTGCTGTAAGCGAGCATGTCCATACCACTAAGACTGGAATAGGAAAACCACGCGATAATGGCAAGCGTATAGCCTAGCGTGAAAAAAACAGATTTTTTAGGTTTTTTCATCGTTAATCCCAAAAATCATCCAGCCAATTTGCTTTTTCTTCATCGGAGTGGTTTTTTCGTAAATCAAATATAACGCGGTATAAAAAGACGCCTAGCGCAGGGACAATCAATAATGTGAGCGCAAATAAAAAATTTGAAAATGGCTGAACGTCTTCTCTTAATTGAAGCTTAGTATAAACATTTTTTAACGAACCAGATGTATATTTGATTGATAAATGATAAGTTCCCGGGCTTGGGGCAGAAAGGATCCACTTTGCCACAGGGGATCCTTCTGTCCAGTGACCATCGCTATCATAGCCGCTATAATATTCAGCGCCGCCTTCCATATTATAGACTTCACCTGTTTTGTCATTAATTAACTGTGCTTCAATTTCAACCCATGATTGATCGATTGACGTGAATATAGTTAATTCAATTACTCCAAAATCACGACCAATAGTAAAAGAAGGTGAAATAAATTGGTTGGGTTCACTTACCGATACCGTTGTAGAGGTACTTTCAGGCGTGTCAGTTTGTGGTGTTTCAGGCGTATCGGGAGTGTTTGCTGTTTCGGGCATCAACTCTTGTGTCAAAGGCTGTTTTGTCTCAGCTTGGGTCGTAATTGGTATAACCGTGAAATTTTCCAAGAGCAACGTTTTAGGACGAGTAAAAAAGGAGAATATGCCTGTTAAAATAATGAGTGACACAGCGCCAAGTACACTAATTTTGGTAATGGCACCCAAAGCTTCCTTTCCTGGGATAGGCTGTGTGATCATGACGCCAATTTTTGCAGGCAAGGGATTTTGCAGTTGAAAGGCTGTTTGCACAACTTCAGATTCAATATATTCGGCTAAAGACCATATTTGTTCGCTATCGAGTTTAGTTTCAACGCTACCAGTAATGATTTCATCATCAACGGTTTGCATCCCGACAGGTGGCGTTATCATCGGATCAGTTACTTTATCAAATTCCCCCATTTGCAGTATGGAAGGGGGGCTTTGAACCGATTTAATTTTTTCCTTAAATGGTGGCGTTGAGATTTCCACACTGAGCATGCGATCCTGGTGAATAAAATCTTCTATCTGGCAACAGTCTTCTACTTTGACTCGCCAATAAAACTCTCCTATGACATAATTTACCGCAGCTTTATAGGTTTCATTACGATGAAAAGTTTCATCCATATAATGAATAGTTGGGCTGGGATAACCCTTGGGTACTTCATGTAACGTAGTCACATAATGCCAGTGGCCGTTGAACTCTGAAAGCCAACGGAACCCTTTAAAAGGGTTAAACAACAGATATTCACGCCATACAAAGGAATTGGTTAGGCTGCCAAGTTCATAGCCCATTCGCTCCATAAAACCTATCACTTCCCACAACGTGCCATGAAGTTTGCCTCGTGTGCCAAGGGGGATCAGCGGCATTTGATTCGGTGTTTGTTTTCCAATATATGAAATTTTAGTTTTTTCTTGTGAGAGATCATGCACTGTGCCACAAAAGGAACAGGCTAACGTTTGTGTATAACCTTTAGCGCGAAGCGTTAATTGGCCAGCGCATTTAAGGCAGACGATTTGCTTGATATCAGGAGGAAGAAGTTTCCTGTTGGGAGGGGTATATTTACCAGCCATCTATCTCTCGCAAATGGGAGAGATTTAAACTTTCAAAGCTAATAGATTTTCCAATAAATGCTCGATAGCGATTTTGGCTATATTCAAGATAAGCGCAGCATTCATTGTCGGTTTTAAGATCAAAAGATATGCCTGTTATTCCTGGTTTGATATCAAAGGGAAGCTCACCAGTACACCCTTCGCAGGTAAATTTTTTGATGTCGCTGACGATATATTCGCGATTTTGAAGGGTAATTTTATCACCTATTTTGTAGCTATTGGGAGGCAATAAAGTTTCAGTTGAAGAATACTCATATGTGTAATTATAAAAGCCCATGGCTTCTGCTAACCAGGCCTGAAGACCATCGTCTTGGATAAGATGCCATTCATTCCAAAAGCCTTCTTCCCAATTTATTTTGACGCGGCCAATGATTTCAAAGGAATTTTGGTCGATAGTGCCTTTTGTTCCAATTTGCAAAACGGACATGTCCTCAGAAAGTTCAGCCATTTTACCATTGAAAGTTAAATTTTTTCCTTCGCGCAACAAAACCGATTTGCAAAAGCTACAAATGCTAAGCGTGCTAAAACGGCTTTTAAAAGTGATTGCTGCGCCGCAGGAAGGACAAGTTAAATCCAACATCTACATATCCTTCAATATTTCTTTCTTTTTAAGTTCATATTCCTCTTGTGACAAAATACCTTGGCGATATAACTCGTTAAGTTTTTCAAGTCTTGTCACGTTTTGCATTGAAGACATCTGATTTTCAGGTAAAGAAATGCTTTGGATCAAAAAAGAGGTGAGCGTTAATCCAAAATGAAAAAATGCCTGAGTTAAGGGTTCACACACGAGGGCTGCTAGTTTTTCTCTATCACCAATCAAGCTCTCGAGTTCTTGGCGCTGCAATACGGTTGTAAATTGGTTCAATATAAGGGATCTCAGTTCTCCAGCTATATCTTCACTTGAATAAGTTTTAGCATTAGTAGGAATATGGCGCCATAATCTTTTGGGATTATCTAAGCGATAAGAAAAAGTACCATGGGCACGCAAAGAAAGATTGGTTTTGCCTTGAACGAGAATAGGTGAGGGAGTTCCCCAGCGTTGATCAGTAAATGTTTTACGGGTAAAAAAATATACCTTTAAACTGTTTAAATCATGTAAAGAAGGAGCTTCTAGTACCCAAGGTAAAGGGAAGCTACCGTTATCTAAAATAGCACGCATGGTTTGTTGCAAGAACAGCATTGCCACCTGATCTTCTTGAACAACCACTAAGGTATGTGGGCTGATTTTTGTCTTTAATTCATATTGCCAACATATATTTTTGGGATCATTTTCCGTACTTTGGATCACACTATGTTTTGCAAACGTGAAGCTGCTTAAAAAAGTCATATATATGGATAAATGTTGTCTCCAGGAACATTGTAATATACTATTCCATTAAGTCTATTAGCTACAACATTTTGCTGTACAGGGATTTGATAAGTTGATTTTGGAGTTATCACTGATTACAAGTGGCTTGGTGGCTGTAAGTTCTTTTGCCGGGTACCGCATTTGGAAACACAAACAGCAGCAAAAAGCGCTTATCGATTTAAGTAATTTTAACTTATTACGATTGCACCCTAAAATTAGCTGGTGTCATTATCTTGAAAATGTTGGCGATGCGGGCAATAAATTATACGAGCAATACCAAACCATTTGTAAATTATATCGTTCAAGTTTAGAAGTGCTTGGACAAAAATTTAATGTTACTGAAATGACCTTTATGCGTTATCAGCAAATCATTAATTCTACTCATACCATCTTCATGGACAACTTAGTTAAATTAACGCCACTATTGGAAACATTGGATACGGTAGGGGCTAATGAAGGTAATCAAAAAAGTTTAATGACAACTATTAATGGTCTTTTTAGCATGAATGAACAATTAATCGAAAAGTTAAATGAGCTGATAGTTAATTTATCAGCAATTAAAAGCTTGACGGGACCAGATGAAAAGACAACACAATTTTTATTAGATAACTTGAAGAATTTAATCGAGCGAGCTAAATCTTATTAGGAAACATCTTATGGCAAACCATGAAGAAGAAGGGAAATTAACGGTAGCAACCGCGACGCAATTAAAACAAGAGTTGCTAACAGAGCCTAGTGTTACGCAAACCGAACAAAATCAAATTTTGGTTTCTGCGCAAACCTTTGTCGATACTTTAATTGCTTCGGATTTCAAACAAATTCAGAACCAGCAATCATCTGTGAGCAAGGTGGAAGATATTGGCGTTGATATTCAGTATCAAGCTGGAAAACAAATGGATATGTTAAAGCAACCTATAGGTAACCTCTCTAAAAGAGCGGAAGATGGTGGTGAGGTTGCTAATGCATTAATTGAGCTTAAAATGACCATAGAATCGTTAGATCCCTCTCAAGTTGATTTTTCACCAGGTTGGTTTTCACGGTTATTAGGTTTTATACCGGGAATAGGCACGCCGATAAAACGTTATTTAACAAAATTTGAAAGCGCTCAAACCGTTATGTCATCCGTTGTGCGCTCTTTAGAAATGGGGCGCGATCAACTACAACGAGACAATGTAACACTCAAAGACGAACAGCAACAACTCTGGGAAACTGAGAAAAAACTTGAACAAGTGATTGTGTATGCAACTGCAGTGGACAAACAGTTGGAACAAAAGAAAGTTTCTGTTCAAAGCACTGATGCGGAGCAAGCTAAGTTTATGGAAGAATATTTACAATTTCCTGTTCGACAGCGCGTAATTGACTTACAGCAACAACTCGCCGTGCAGCAGCAAACGGTTATTGCTTCAGAAATTATTATTCGTAACAATAAAGAGTTAATACGTGGCGTTAACCGCGCGCTGAATGTAACAGTAACTGCTTTGCAAAATGCAACCACCATAGCCTTGGCCCTAGCGAACCAAGATAAAGTACTGCAAAAAGTAGAGAAGGTAAATGAAACCACCTCCAAACTGATAACCGATACGGCTAAACGCTTAAAAACCCAAGGTTCACTCATTCATAAAGGTGCGGCATCAGCACAAATTGATGTTCAAGCTTTAAGAGACGCACTAAATGATATCAAGAGTGCGTTAGATGATATTTCCACTTTTCGTCAACAGGCCTTGCCCAATATGGCTGCTGTTATAGAGGATATGAATAAATTGATTAAAGAGGCCGCGCCCCCGTTGAGCAAAATTGAAAAAGAATGAACTAAAAGCCAAAATTTCCGAGAAAATTTTAGTATTTCCTTGGAAGTTTATGGGACATTTATTTGCTAAAAAGAGCGCTTTACGACGAAGCTAGATGTCCCATAATGGCTGTTTTTGTGACAGAACGCTAGTCTTTATGAGCAACCGATCTCAGTTTTGGCTGTTCATCTGAAAAATCAACCCATGGATTTTTCCCTAACATTTTAGCGCCAGGTAATTGATCAGCTTCGTATCGCATTAACCAGGTTCGAGGACCAGTGATATAGGCAACACAAAGGCCATATTCTGCATTCATAAAAGCGCCATGAGGAACTAATCCTGGATAACTAAGCCGCCAAGCTGGCCCATGTAAATCTACATGGCTCATGGTGAGCTTCACTACGACATTGTCTTTTAGTAAAAACAACCAAGTCCATGGGCCGCCTGAAATGAGAGTCATTACTTCGTCTACACCATCACCATTTTCAGCATAATTAACATGAAGTTTGCCAAATTTATGTTGCGCCCGAATGAAATCTTGAGCCGACATCGCTTTGAGATCATAGATTTTCGGATAAGGCGGCACCCCGACTTCTTGCGTTGATAAACTACCCCCATCAGCTAAAACGGGATCGCGACCTGCCATTTTTATTTGATTCAAGATCTCCTCACGGTCAAGCGAGAAAATTCTCAAAATATTGGCTTGCTGATTTTCATTTAGTTTTGAGTTGCTAGCTTGTTTGAGGATCTCCTTTGCTTCATATGGGATCTCAACTTGACTAAGGTGAACACCAACCGTATGTAATAATTCGTTGATCTTGTTTAGATCGGTAACACTTGGCCTATTGTCACTAAAAGACAAGGTAGCGTACCCTGTTGATGTAGCGTAAGCAGTACTTAAACCAACAAATGATGCCAGCATGACAATCATGGCTACTTTTTTGAACAAATTCAGCATATTTTCTCCTAAATGATACGTAAAGTTTAAAACCCGGGATGCGTTGCTAAAAAGAGCTCTTTTTTAATAATTTATTTAGCATATTCAACCTTTTGAGAAAATGTCATAATCATGGAGACGACTTTTTTAGTGAACAAGATTGAGGGAATAGCCAATAACCAGCTAAAAGGGTATGTGCTAGCCCAGGAAGAAAGCATCTGCATAGAGAGGCCCATATTAAAAGCGCTCATGGCACCACTCATGATAAAAGCCATAATCCCCGTGCTAAGAATAACCTCACTCATTTTATGCAAGTACACCCTTTTCATTTTGCCCGCCTTGTTCATATAATTTGTCTATATGAATATATTATATTTGCGTATATAATGAATTGTAAGCAGTAATATTTAAACAAATTGATCAAATAATTTGAACAACATGATAGATCTTGATGCCTTACGCGTTTTAGATGCCATAGACAGATACGGCAGCTTTGAAAAAGCGGCTAATTCGCTGTTTAGGGTTCGATCAGCCTTAACTTATAGCATTCAAAAGCTTGAGCAGCATTTAGGCGTTGAAATCTTTGATAGAAGTAAACATAAAGCCGTATTAACACCCGCTGGGAAAACCTTGCTGGAACAGGGTAGGCATTTATTAGATCAAGCTTACCAACTAGAAAATAGAATTAAGCAAGTTAATCAAGGGTGGGAGTTAGAATTAAAAATTGGCATTGATGCCTTATTTCCCATGTCGGTGCTCTTAAGGCTCGTTGAAAAATTTTTTGAATTGAATCAACACACGCATATTAAAATTCAAAATGAGACCTACGGTGGAACCTGGGATGCACTTGTTACTCATCGCGCAGATCTGATGATTGGCGCTTCAGGCCCCAATCCTAATCCAGGACACTTCAGCGCAAAAAAGCTCTATCAAGTTGATCGTGTATTTGCATTAGCAAAAAACCATCCACTTGCAAAAATAAAGGGCTCCTTAAAGCAAGCGCAAATTAGCGAGTATCGCAGTGTGGCTATTAAAGACTCATCACGTACGTTGCCACCACAGCATGCAACCTATTTAAAAATGCAAAACATTTTAACAGTAAGTGATATGCAGACTAAATTTCAAGCACAATGCATGGGGTTAGGTGTTGGGTTTTTACCCCGGCAACTTGCTTTAAGCGGTGTCAAAAGTGGTCACTTAGTAATAAAAGAGGTTATCGATTTAGACATGAACCTCATCGCAACACTAGCTTGGCGAAAAGACAACATGGGCAATGGGTTAAAGTGGTTTGTGGAACAAATTTTACAACAAGATTGGTCGAGGTGGGACTAAGGGTAGGTGGCGGCAACCTTTACGGGACACCCACCCTTCATTTTACGGCTTTAATGCTTTGCTCATTAAAAAGTGCTGCCTTATCACTTAGTACTAGGTTTTAATCTTAAAATATCAGATACAGTAAGTTTTTTTGTTTCGCAAGGTGTTGCTTGCACTATGTCTAGCTTTTCTGACTTAATTTGAAGGGATCCTCTCGCTTTTTGATAGGTTTCTTCATCAAACCCTTTTTCAGAATTGCAATGAATGAACTGCGAGGGAAAGCAAGATTTCATATTATAGGCATATTGATCATCTAGAATAAGGAACCTGCTAAAGCGAGGATTATCGCGTAGCCACGTTTTAACGTGTGTTGTTCGGCATCCAAAACCATCTACTGTTTTGCCAACACAATATTCACCTAAACCCCATAAACTTAATAAATTTTTTAGATGTTTATAACTTCTGCCATGTCGCCAACTTGAACTTACAACGATACGTGCATTAAATTCATTACATAATAATCGGATCCTTTGCATATGAAAAGGATCCCAACAAGCGGCCTTTAGAAATTCGTCTTTACTCTCACAATCATAATATTTTTTCAACGTAGGCCAATAATATGTTTCTAATAACATTTGAAGCTGGGGATCCTTTCGCAAGCGACGTAATTTTTCATTAGGCACATCTGTATCATCAACCCAGCAGACACCATCAAAATCTAAGAAAAGAATGAGTTGATTATCTGGCAACTGAGAAAGGTCATACATTTCATCATCTTTTGGGCTAGATTCTTTTAGTTTTGCATCTAGAGATTTTAAAAGCAGTTCAAAATCCGAATCTGACAATTCGCTACCTCTAAAACGTGGGATGGAGGTATTGTGAAGATAAAGATGAAGAAATGCTCGTTCTAGTTTTTTTAAATCAATTTCGACATCAGCATCAAAACCAAGCATTTTTTCTCCCCTAAAAAAGACGTGGAATGTAACATTTTTGAAACATGGTAAGCAACAAGGCACCTTATTTTCTTATTGACTCACAACTTTTTTATTTTTGTTTTCGTAAACTCTATTAATACCTCAGTAGGCTAACAACAGCCTGCTGCTTTTATTTATTTTATGGATTTTCCGATCAAATTTTACAGCAAGATTGGTCGAGGTGGGACTAAGGGTAGGAGGCTACAGATTTTATGAGCCCGCCTTCATTTCATCGCTTTAACGCTTTGTGCATTAAAAAGTGCTGCTTAAAATGATTGTCTTTAAAATAATTCATCGCTAATTTCTCAAGTTCACGCCTAAATTGATCTAATTTTTCAGGCTTGTCTTTTGAATCTGGCCTGGCCACAGAAAGTGCTTAATAAAAAACTGCCCAAGGCCTTGACCTTGGGCATTCCTCCACTATGTATTCACCTGCTCACGCGTACCCCAAAACGTGCTTACAAACAAGCAAACAACCACCATGAGCATGAAGCTTAGTATCAACATTAAATTGGGATACCAACATCCTAACATCACGCCTGAGCTAAGCCACCCTAGTGCTTTCAATGCTGTGCCTGCGCCCATGGCTTCGCCTTGCTCGGCATCAGACACCGCATTGGAGACAAGCACAAGCAAAACATTATACATCATGGCTATGCCTAACATTAAAGGAACCACACATATCCATGGCATGATCCAAAGATCTTGCAAGCATAGTCCGCCTAATAATGAAATGGCCACGAGCCCCATGCCACTGCGCAAAAGTGTCATACTTTGCAAGCGTTTGAGTAAAACGTGTAGCACGAAAAATATGCCTGCTGCGAAACACGCCCCAAGAAAAGTACTAAATAGCCCAATTTCACCTGAACTATAATGGTACTTATCCGAAAGTAACATCGTACTTAACTCAAAAAAGCTTGCCAAACTCCATTGCACAACAAACAATAGTAAGCAAAACCATCTGATCCGCTTGTCCAAACAAATTTTCAGCCCTTGGCTTAGCAAAGCCGTATATTTTGTTTTTACCAAACTTACCTTTTGCTTAGGTTCGGCTGGTATAAACCAAAATAGAATAAGTGCGTTTACTAGAGTTAGCAGCATAGACACCACAAAAGGAAGCTCATAATTAAACCGCCCTGTGAGCGATGGCTCTGCAAGTAAACCGCCTATGACTGGCCCAACAATAAACCCTACTGTACCTGCAAAAGTGGCAAAGGACATATTTCTAGCTTTTGTATCCTTGCTGCTGTAATCCACAATAGCGGCTTGAGCAATCGCTTCAGAACCGTCCATCAAGCCTGCTAGGGCGCGACTAGTAAATAGCAGTAGCAAACTGCCTTGCCATATTCCCACAACTGAAAGCGCAAAACTAAAGGCTAGGCCTAATAAACCAATAATAAGCACTTTTTTTCTGCCAATTTTGTCTGACAATCCCCCTAAAAACGGGGCACCAAATATCATACAAAAGGTTGGCACAGCTAATATCATGGCATAGCAAAAGCGTTGCACTTGTGGTAGCACATCACCACCAAATAACGCTGAAGATTGCATGAATAAGGGTGCAAAAATTGGAAACACAAGCCCAATACTCATTGCATTGATAAATAAAAGAAAACAAAGTGAAAAAACACGCATGTTCGTCTCCTTAAAAAAACTTTTAAATAGCCAGAAGTTTTTCTAGAGAGAGCTTTTAGAAAGGAAAATTGTCACACAGACAATAAGTACGGTTTTAAAAAGCTCACTCTAGGTGAGCGAATGGCGAGGGAGCATCATTTGAATTTCTCCGTTTAAGACGACAATGTTTAAAAGACTCAGTTACATTACCTTAAAAGGCACCAGGAGGCAACTCTTTCCTGATAAATGGCGTAGGTTTGAATGATGAACTCGAATGCCTTGGTTAGGGTTGCCCTCCTTAAGATAAGCGGTGCTAGCTTTGAGTTTGAGACATTCATTTCTGACTTTCTATAATTTGATATAGAATAGTCAATATGGAACACGTTATAACTTGGGTCAGGCAGAAGTCTTTGCACTCGCCTAGGCTGCACTGAGAGAACATTATGCAAAATGAAACTATTGCACTAATTCAACACTACTATGAATGTTTTAACAAACAAGATATTTCCACTTTTATTACTTTATTAGACACCAACGTCGTCCATGATATCAACCAAGGCGAAACCGAAGTAGGTATAAATGCCTTTAGCACCTTTATGGATAGAATGAATACTGCCTATACTGAAAAAGTAACCGAGCTTGTAGTCATGGCAAGCGAAGATGGCAAGCATGCTGCAGCAGAGTTTTTCATAGAAGGCATCTATAAGACTACCGATAAGGGGCTGCCGCTTGCGAGTAATCAACACTATAGGCTGCGATGCGGTGCCTTTTTTGAAATTAACCAAAACAAAATTACGCGTGTAACCAACTACTATAATCTGCAAACTTGGTTAAAACAAGTTAAGGAATAACGTGAGCGAGCTGAACATTGTCTGCTTAAAAGGTGCGCAAATAGTAGAGGCTATTGATAATTTAGCACAATTGCGCTTTACCGTTTTTCGAGAATATCCGTATCTTTACGATGGGGAGATTGAGTATGAAAAAGCCTATTTAAACACTTATATTCAATGCCCCGAATCCGTTTTGGTAACGGTATGGGATAAAGATAAAATTGTGGGGGCTTCAACAGCCATTCCGCTTGAATTTGAATCCAAAGAATGCCAAAAACCTTTTATTGAAAATAAAATGCCTTTAAATGAAATATTTTATTTTGGTGAATCGGTTTTATTGCCACAATATAGAAAGCAGGGCATTTATCGTCATTTCTTTAATCAGCGGGAAGCGGCAGCCAAAGACTATGGCAGCAAAATAGCGGCATTTTGTGCCGTTAAAAGAGATGAAAATGACGAACGCCGCCCACAAGGTTATATTCCCTTGGATACCGTCTGGCAGCATTTTGGTTATGAGCAACATCCTACGCTTTGTGCTTATTATAAATGGAAAGAGATCAATAACCACGAGCAAACGCTTAAACCCATGGTTTTTTGGATGAAACAATTGTGATTAAAATAGCCATTTGCCAATATGGCATTACATTATTAACCGATTGGACAGTCTTTGTAAGCAAAATAACGGCTGTTATTGAAAACGCAAAAAAAGAAAAGGCACAACTTTTAGTATTACCAGAGTATGCAGGCATTGAAGTTTTCAATAAAGATCTGAATGATGATCTGCAGTTATTCGAAAACATCCAGCCGTTTGTGGCGCGTTATCTTGAACTTTTTCAACAATTAGCAAAAGATTATCAACTTTATATCCAACCAGGCTCTATTCCTGTTGAATCCAAACCAAAAGTATTTAGAAACCGCGCGTATTTCTTTTCACCCTCGGGCAAATATGGTTTTCAAGATAAAATAAATAGGGTGTCATCAGAAAGGGAAAATGCGCTGATTGAACAGGCAAACCAACAAACGCTTTTCGAAACAGATTTAGGGCTGATTGGTATAGCCGTATGCTATGACAGCGAGTTTCCAGAGCTTGTTCGCAATTTTACACACTTAGGTGCAAAATTAATTTTGGTGCCGAGCTTTACGCCATCTAAACAAAGCTTTTTACGGATCTTTTATTCTTGCCAGGCCAGGGCACTTGAAAATCAATGTTTCATTGCCATGTCCAGTGCAATTGGGCAAACAAAACTAGGAGATACTTTATACACCCTAGAGGGGCATGCACACCTTTTTACACCCGTTGATACGGGGTTTACATCAGGCAGGTTCGGTACAGATAAACCTAATGAGCCAGCATTGTTAGTAGCAGATCTTAACTTTGAAAAAATTGAGGAAGTACGCAAAAATGGCCAAGTATTAAATTTTGCTGATTATATGCAAATGCGAACAACGAATAATACACTAAAGACACAGCAACTTGATTGAGCGCCTCTAGGAACAAAAGCAAATGACTATAGCAAACTATGCCCAAGATCCTGCCCTATACGAAAAATGTATGAATTTACTCGATTCATGTTTTCCTGGCATAAAGGCTATCGCGGATAATGGTAGAAATCATGATGCCTATTGGGATAAAAGCTCTACCCCTTTTATTATAACAAAGCAAGGTGAACTCATTGCGCATTTGGGAGTCCTTCCCTTTGAAATGCTCATTAACCAAAAAACCTACCACGGGGCAGCGTTGCATGGCATCTGTACCAAAGAAGCCTATAGGAGAAAAGGCTACTTTAGGCAATTAATGACAGAGGCTTTATCTTATGTGACTAGTCATTTTGATTTTGCTTTTCTATTTACCGATCAACCTTTTTTATATGAACAATTTGGCTTTAAAGTTGTTAAAGAGGTGGATTTTATTTACGATTTTCACGCTAAACCCACTAGAGACAGAATAAGACAACTCAATTTAGATAATAAGCACGATTTAAATATATTCCAAAGCACTTATTTAAATAGATTACCACTATCAAGTAGCTTTAGTATTGTCAAAGAAGTCACCGTGGCAACACTTAATGCCATGCATCAACCTGTTCATTATATAGAGGATTTGGAAACATTAGTTGTTTATCAGGTAAAAGATCGGGTTTTATACGTAAAGGACATCATCTCAACAAAGCCTTGTGATTTAGCTGCTGTTTTAAATAGTATTAATGAGCCTTATACAAAAGTAATTTTACAATTTATACCAGACGCATTGGTAAAAGAACCATTTAATACGATAGAGGCAAATACGGATGGCTGCATCATGATGAAAGACTTAGATCCCCAATCTGACTTCTTTCGTTATCCTGAACCTCAACGGTGTTAAATCATTTCTATTTTGGCACAAATTCCGTGTATATTCATTAAATTGAACTTTCACTTCGGTAAATGTTCATACTATATATAGAGGTACCCGGAATGATATTAAAAGATGAATCAGGAAAACTTCGTAAAGCTAGTAACAAAAACATTTTTTGAACACCCTGAATTTAGATCAAGTGAGCAGCTCCTTAATTATTTGAAAAGTGCTTATGGAGACCTCCCAGAATTCGGCGCCTGTTTATATCAACTTAAATCGGATCCTAAGGATGATAAATACGGAATATTTACGTTAACCTTGCCGCAATATCCTTCCTCACTTGAATTTCGATTAAAAAAGCCAAAAGCGTATGGTGGGCCAAAAACAGAAGATTACTTAGATAGGGTTGATTTAAGATGTGATGCTGCTATTGAATATATCAAGGGCGCTAATATTCCTGATAATGAACGTAAAATAAAAATTGAACACCTAAATATTCTTCGGAGCTTTATCAAAGAAAAAATAAAAAATGATTGTCATCTTGATCCAAAAATATTAAAGCGATTAAAAGATAATAGTATTGATGCGAGCATTCATTTTGAAAGACAACATGCCAAAGCAATTAAATATTTGTCCACATTTAATGAGGCGCTCATCAATACCTTAGGAGATCCCAACGAGCCTAAAAAAACCAAAGCAGCGCTTTATAGATTAGAGACTAAAATAATGTCGGACAAAAAGCGCCCCATCCGCATTACAGCGCGTTCTATTACCATTGGTACAACGCGTTACTATGAGGTAGATACCCATGCCCCTGTTAACGCGCTAAGAACAGTGTCTAGCGCGAAAAAGGATGAAACTGGGGTTGCTAATTGGATAAAATATTCAACCTCTGTTTATGATGAGAATTATGAGCAACTCGACCATCGAGAAGCATTTCGCTCTGCTTCGATTGTGCCACATGACATTCTTAAAGCGAGTACTTCATCTAGGCTTTATGCCTTAGATACGGCGCGAAGAAACGTGTTGGAACATATTATTCCACAACTTGCCCAGGATTTATTGCAAAATAATCCTAACGCAAAGGATCCTTTGGAAATAAATTATGAAATGCTCACCCTGCTTTCACCTATCCATAGATTAGTAGATGCCTTGGTTGATCCTGATTTAACCCAATTTAGAGCCATTAGAGATGCGCTTGATCATTATCAAGGAAGAACCTTCAGTGTTGATGTAAATGGGGTGGAGAGACAAGTAAAATTTAATAGCGTTTATCATAACTATGGGGTGAATACAGCGAGAAAATTTGCGTTTAAAGCGTATGATACTAACCAAAAAGCCTATAATGAAATTATTGATCGCTCGCTTGAAACGCTTAATAAAAATCTACCCAGTTTATATGTTCATAATGTGGCATTTCATGATTTTTTAAAAAAAAATGTAATTGACGTTCTTAATAAACCACCTTACACAAAAGAACAAGCAGAAAAATTATCGCAATATCATGACATGCTAAGAGGTGATAGTGGTCTGTATGCGCAAATGGATAAAAACAGCGCTATTCTTACTAAAGAGGAACATGCAAGGCTGCTTGAACTTAACGCAAAACAAATGGATAAAGTCGCCTTTACGCAAGAGGAAGCAACGCAGTTTCAAGAGCTGTCAATTAAATTTACAGAGATTTACCATAAAAACATAGCCCTTAAAAATGATGCTGAAAAGATGGAAGAGGAGATCAGAGAAATTCACGCCCAAAGAGCAAAACTTCGTCAGGACAATTTTATGTCAAATCTTCCCCAATTAGAAAATTTTTTGAAGTTACTTGAAGAGCACGGAGAGCTAAGGGATAAAGATACTATAGCACATATTAGGGCCTTGGTTGAATTTAATAAATTA
>CAZHSJ010000033.1:0-17469 GCA_964535225.1 Uncultured Candidatus Berkiella sp.
GTTAGATCATATCGGCGTTAACCACACATTAAGTAAAAAATGGGGAGAAGAGGTTGAGAGGTAAGCGTCATACCTCAAAAAAGGCCAACAAGTCCTGCGCACTTAAGGATTTTCTTTCATCTTCATGCAAATCTTTATAAACCTGGCCGTGGTACAGCATGATGGTGCGGCTGCCATAAGTAATGGCTTGATTCATACTGTGGGTTATCATCAAGGTGGTTAATTGCCTGTCACTCACAATCTGCTGGGTGATCTCCATGATGGTTTTAGCCATTTTAGGATCTAAGGCGGCAGTGTGCTCATCAAGCAAAAGTAAACCGCAAGATTGTAAGGTTGTCATCACTAAACTCAAGGCTTGGCGTTGCCCACCAGATAAGGTAGCTACTTTGTCTTGTAATCTATTTTCTAATCCCATACTCAACACTTTCAATGCTTCACGAAAAAGATCCTTTAGCTTGGCGTTCACACTTAAAGCAAGCTTTCGCTTTTGTCCGCGTTTGTAAGCAAGAGATAAATTTTCTTCTATGGTCAAATGACCAAAGGTACCCAGCATCGGATCTTGAAATACCCTGCCTATTAAGTGAGCACGTTGCTGTGTTGGCTTTGAGGTAATATCCATGTCGTTAAAATAAATTGAACCACGTGTGGGAATTAAGTCGCCCGCTAAAATATTCATCAACGTGGATTTGCCAGCACCATTGCCGCCAATAATCGTCACAAACTCGCCGGCTTTTATCTGTAAATTGATCCCTTTTAACACGGGGTTTTCAAGCAAGGTGTTTTTATTGAAAATAACATGAATATTATCAAGCGTAATCATGATCTTTCCCCTTTTTCAGTTTAGGAATAATCATAATAAGCACCACCAGCAAGGCTGTGAGCAAGTTAAGATCAGTTGCTTTTAATCCCAAATGGTGCGTATTTAAGGCAAGCCCAATAATTATGCGATACAAAATACTCCCCAGGACACATCCCACTAGGGCGAGCCATATTTTTTGCGTACCGATTAATGCTTCACCCATAATGAGTGAGGCAAGGCCAATAATAATGGTGCCGGTTCCCATAGAAATATCGGCAAATCCTTGCGATTGACAAAACAACGCGCCGCTTAAGGCGACTAAGGCATTACTTAAGCCAAGGGCAATCAGTTTCACTTTGCCGACGCTTATTCCATAGGCACGACTCACGCGTGGATTAATCCCTACCGCGCGAATACTTAAGCCAAGATCGGTACAGAACAGCCACCCAAGGAGGGCGATACAACCGATGACGAGCAGGGCCAATGGCCACAATGCCTGGCTAGACGTAAATAAAGTCGGCTCATTTAACAGGGCAATATTGGGCTTATTCATTATTCTCAAATTCACCGAATAAAGTGCTGTCATCGTTAAGATAGAGGCAAGCAAGCCTAATATTTTCCCCAATACATGCAAATATCCGGTTACAAGGCCCGCCATGGCGCCTGCGCAGCAGGCGATAAGGGTTGCAATGAAAGGGGGGCAGCCTGTGACGATCAGGCTGGCAGCGGTGGCAGCGCCAAGCGTAAAGCTGCCATCCACAGTGAGATCAGGAAAATCGATAACCCTAAAGCTAAGATACACGCCCATGGCAACAAGCCCATAAAGCAGCCCTAATTCCAAAGCACCTAGGAGGGCAAGATTCATGACTTACCCCCAATACCATCATAAGTAGTTGAAAGCCGGGGAAAAACAATAACAGGATACTGAAAGCTTAGTGGGCAGTGGGATCTTGTGGTTGTTGCGCTTTGCATTTGGCTTCTCTCTTTTTGGTTTGGGGTAAAAGATAAAACAGCACGTATCGATAACCGGTAAATCGATAGCTGTTAAATCGTTTAAACCCAAAGAGAGCGCCTGAAAACATAATGAGTTGCTCAAATTAATAAAATTCTTTTTTAAATATATAGCAACTTAAAGGTGCTGTAAACTGCCATTCGGCACTTTAATTGCACCAGTTAATCGTGATTGTACTAATGTAGTGCTTCGGTATGCTTGATTTGCTTTAGGGCACGGATTTCATTTGCTGCCGTTGTTTTGGCACTTTTGCCTAGGGCGAAGGCATCGAATTTGATATCGGCTGCGTTGGAGAAAATAGCACGCAATTTGGCATTGATGCGGTTTAGTGTCTCATTTAAGGAAGGCTCAACGCTTATCATCGCAATGATTTCAATGGCTCTATCCGCAAAAGCGGATGAATCTAAGTGTTCACCGTCTTCAAGCATGCGTGCAAATTTTTCAATTAAATTATCAGGATTTACCGCCATAGCGCCCCCGTTTTGTTACGTGATTTTTTTTTTTTTTTTATTGTAATCAAAACAAAAACACAAGCGATGCTTTTACGATAAGAGGGAGAAAAGCGAGGACAAAAGGACATAATTCAGATGGCTAATACGGAACTTTCATTCCATTTCTAAATCTTCATTAGGCACATTTTCCACTTTCTTAAACTTGTAAAGTTTAGAAAAAGCAATGGCAAAAAAACCATTGCCGGTAACATTGGTGGCTGTGCCAAAGGGATCAAATAACATATAAATGGCGGTAATTAAACCGACCATTTCACCTGAGAAATGCATGTAACTTTCAAGTAAGGGAGTTACCACGATAATCGCCCCACCGGGGACAGCCGCTACGGCAAATTTTGCTAAAGCATAGAGAAAACCAAATTGAAAAAATTCGCTCAAGGTGGGTAACTCATGCCCAAAAGCGAGCAAGGTGGCCAAGGTGAGGATAGTGATGCCCAGGGCGCTCCCTAAAGTATGCGTGTTAATAGTGGCAGGGATAACAATTTCAGCTATTTCTGGATCTTTTAAATTCTTTTCTGTACATAAAATTAACACGGGCATGGTCGCTGCACTGGATAAGGTGCTAAACCCTGTAATCGTGGCGGGCAACACATTTTTAAGATAATTCAAAAAGCGTTTTATAGAGAACTTAGCCACAATAAAATAAAGCAGCAACATATAAGAAGCTTGGGTTGTGACAACAATTAAACAGACCGGCCCATAAGTGATCAGGGCTTTTTCCAAAAGCTCATCATGCTCCAGTTTGAAAACAAAACCGAGAATAAAGATAGGCAATAAAGGGATAAAGATTTTTTTGAGAAAAGTAATCGCATAGTAATGTAAGGTTTTGGCCACTTTATCTGCGACGGGGTGTCGTTTAAAGGAAAAGATAATCCCCAAGACAAATCCGATAACTAAAGCATATTGATTACCAATCAGTTTCGGCAGCCCCAACGTCCATAGCGCAGTTAAAGCCGTATCCGCGTTTGTGGGTGCATGGGCGGGAATATCGAGCTTGGTGAGCGTGATGGAACCCACCGTAAAGCCCGTGAAGATGGCAGTGCAATTGGAAATGAAAATCATTCCCACCAAGGTCAGAATAAACCTTAAAACGCCGGACTTGAGATTTAACAAAGAGGAAAAAATAAAGCTAAAAATAATCAAAGGTAAAATAAATAACAGAATTTCTTTAATGCTTAAACTAATAGAATAAAGCACCGCTTTGGTATAGGTAGAAAGATAAGGCCCTATGTAAAGGGGAATGATTAAGATAAGTAGCAAAAATAGAGGGAGGCCGACCCTTTTTAAAATAGTGCGCAAACGACTTAATATAGGGTGTTGTGACATGTTATCACGTTGTATTTCATAGATAGCCAACTATATACATAAATTTACTTAATTATAAGGAGATTTGAGTGTAGATGCTAGTAAATGTTAAAGCCTAAGTCCCCCTACTGTTATTACATGTGCCTTTGCCTTCCCCTTGAAAAAAATAAACCCATCCCCATCTTAGTATTGTGAGGATAGGGTATCTAAATTGTTTTTAAGTGGAGGAAACTATGAACTATTGCTACGTTAAACCATCATCCTTATTACGTGAATTACAACAGGAATTATTTGGTCATCATCCTGCAGCGTCTTTGGCAGAAGAGAGCTGGGCACCCAAAGTGGATATCAAAGAAGAAGACACCCAGTTTGTGGTTTTTGCAGATATTCCAGGCGTTGATCCCAAAGATATTCATATAGACATGGAGGGAAATACCTTAACCGTCAAAGGAGAAAAGAAATCAATTAGAGAGGAAAAAGATAAAAATTATTATCGTCAAGAAAGAACGGCCGGGAAATTTTTACGACAATTTACGCTGCCAGAAACGATTGATGGTAATAAGATAACCGCCAAAGCAAAACAAGGGGTGTTATCAATTTATCTGCCTAAAGCAAAAGAAGAAAATCAACAACGTAAAATAACGGTACAGGAAGTAGAATGAAAAAAGCCGGCGATTGCCGGCTTCTTTTTAGTCGTCCTTTTTAGTAGGACTTGGTGAGCGTCTTACACTTCTTTCTTGTTTTTCACCACCTGTTTCTTGCTTACGTGAGCGCCGTGTTTCCTTGTAGGCTTCTTTTTTAAGGCCAAGATAAGGAATAGAGGAAACATGCGATCTCGCGCCATCAATGGCATCCGACACTTTCGTTGGTAATTTTCCTCTACGATGCAATTCAGCAGCAGTAATAGCTGCGCCAGCAGCAAGTGTGGCATGGGGATTATTCAAAGCTGCATTCACAACAGATCTTCCACCCCAATCGGCAGCGAAATTAAACAAGGCTCTTCCGCCATTATCGGCAACAAAGTTAAATGCGGTTCTACCACCCCAATTAGCGGCAAAATTAAGAACAGGGGAAATAACATAGTCATTAACAGGGGTTGCAACATAGTCGGAGAGAATATTAGATACAGTGTGATACATTTGCATAGTCAATTTCCTTCTTGATAGATAAACCGTTGCTCTTCGCATTCGAATTTTATGCATCGTTGGCTGCGCTCTCTCACCCCAGTCATGGACTAGCACGTCCACTCCAGGGGCTTCGCTTGCTTGCCGCCTTGCCTAAAAATCGACTGCTATGAGCAAACTCTTCGCATTCGAATTTTATGCATCCTTTGCTTTAAGCAATATTAAGTCTACCTTCCCAACCACAGCTGAGAAGATGAGGCTTTTTATCACAGTTAAGCTGCAAAAAGAAACCATAATTATTCTAAATGTCTGATTTAATATACAGGGCTTTGTCTAAATTTCATGCTAAATAAGATATTTTAGTTAAGAAACAACCTCGTATTATCAATAATATTTGCTAAGTTTCTAAGATAATATAGAGACAAGGTGATATATGCTAAAACGCCTGCTATTAACAACGCTCTTGTTGCTGGGGTTGCCTTTATATGCCTCGGTGGTAGAGGTGGATCTTTTGGGTAAACTCGATGACATCGAGGAACACGCATCACCACAGCAATTTCATGCCAAATATGACATCGTTCAACTGTTAGTGACTTGTGAATTTGATGAGCAATGTGAGCTTAATTTAAAAGAAGAGTTACAAAAACGCGTAATGGGTGAAAAAAATATCATCTATAGCGCCTTTTTAAAATATCTTGAATGGGAGAAGCACGATTTAGAATACAATATAAAACATTGTCAAATTCAAGAGAAAAAAGAACTGCGCAAAGTCTATGCACAATGTTATCAAGCGTGGCTGGATGAGCTTAAAAATAATCCCCCGCAATACCGCAGTGATATCGATAAAATTGAACATAACCGTTATGTTTGCATCAAAGACAAGGCAACCCCTTTAGCACAGCAGAACAACATTTTTGCACAGGCAGACTTAGTAAACTTAGGCGAGCATTTTAAAGATCCCAAAGCAATGGCACTATGGGAAGCTAAAATTAACGCCCAAAAGGGGAGCGAAAAATACAAGCGCTATATGCAATGTTCCGAGATCCCCTAGTGAGCGTTTTGTAACCCATTAATTACTGTTATAATTGCTTTTTATGACAACAATATTATAAGGGTAATTATGACAGGTTCGGGTCCTTCTCGAAGATCGCAAGCACATATCCTAGCTGAAAAATTTGAAGCCAAGTATTCTGAAGAAGAAATTGAAAGGCTTAAATCCATTTTGGTCTTAATGGAAGAAAAGAAAGTTTTATTAACGGGCCTTGGAAATGAGTCACCTGAAGTTGATGCCGTGCTTTTAGAAATGAACCGACAGGGCATAACCCAAGAAACATTAACAACCTATGCCTTAGAAGTGAAGAATATAAACCAAACATTTCACCGAACTTTTAAGCAAGGGCTCCCAGATCCTGATGAAGAACTAACAAAAGAGCCCGCATCCACAGCGTCCCCAAGATTTGGGTAAAAAAATCAGTGGTATTTATTTTACCACTTCCCCTTTGGCTTGTTTGTCCGCATGATAGGAAGAACGAACCAAGGGGCCACTGGCCACATTGGTAAATCCTAAGTCATAAGCAACTTTTGCTAAATCGGCAAATTCTTGTGGTGTCACGTAGCGATCAACAGGCATATGAAAACGGCTAGGCTGCAAATATTGCCCCAGCGTTAACATATCGCAGTCATAATGACGCATATCTTTAAGCGTTTCTATGATCTCCGTATTGGTTTCACCCAACCCTAACATAATGCCACTTTTGGTGGGAATATGTGGAAAACGCGCTTTAAACGCCTGGATTAATTTTAAGGATTCAAGATAATCTGAACCCGGTCTAACTTGCTTATAAAGCCTGGGTACCGTTTCTAAATTATGATTAAACACATCGGGTAAGGCTTTACCTAAATTGTCTAAAGCAACCTGCATTCTGCCGCGAAAATCAGGCACTAAAATTTCAATTTGAGTCGTGGGACAATGTTCGCGGGCAGCACGAATACATTCTGCAAAGTGACTTGCCCCCCCATCACGTAAATCATCTCTGTCTACAGAAGTGATCACCACGTATTTCAACCCCATTTTGCCTAAGGCAGTGGCAAGGTTAAGAGGCTCTTCTTTATCTAAGGGATCTGGCCGGCCATGCGCCACATCGCAAAAGGTGCAACGGCGTGTGCATTTATCGCCCATGATCATAAATGTGGCCGTACCATGACTAAAGCATTCGCTTAAGTTAGGGCAAGCTGCCTCTTCACACACCGTCACCAGCTTATGTTCACGTAATAATTTTTTTAAATTGCTTACACCGGATGACATGGGCGCTTTTATGCGGATCCAGTCCGGCAAACGTTTTCGCTGATGAGGCTCCATAGGCACAATTTTAATGGGAATTCTGGCAAACTTTTCTTCACCGCGTTGTTTCGTCATAGCGGGCATTCTCCCAGCATCAAAGATTGGTGTTCACTAAATTGTTGTAGCATGATGGGGGTTAGATCAGCGATAACCTGTTGTAAGGTAATACCGGTGTTAAACGCACTGATCTGAGTCATGCTTAATTGCTTAAACCCACAAGGGTTAATACGAGAAAAAGGGGACAAGTCCATGTTCACATTTAAGGCCAGGCCGTGATAAGCGCGATGTTGGCGAATGCGTAACCCAATAGAGCAAATTTTTGCATGATTAACATACACCCCTGGCGCGTGACACAAGGTATGCGCCTTCACGCCATAGTGGGCTAGTAAGGCAATGATGCTATTTTGCAACGTTTGTACAAACGTTTTGATCCCCATCTTTAAACGTTTTAAATCAAATAAGGTATAAATCATTAATTGGCCAGGACCATGATAGGTTACCTGCCCCCCCCTATCACTTTGCACAATAGGGATATTGCCAGGATTAAGAATATGCTCAGCCTTTCCGGCTTGACCTTGGGTAAACACTGGGAAGTGTTCAAGTATCCAAAGCTCGTCGTTGGTGTGCTCATCACGATGTTGGGTAAATTCTCGCATCCTTTGGTAAATAAATGCGTAGTCTTGGGGGGAAGTAAATGTTTTGATCTGTACAGCAGTATTCATTATAAAGCAAACAACACTAAAGGATGCGCGCTTAAATCCTTGTAGGTTGCATCAAGCTCAGATTGGGACTGCACTAAAGTGGTAACCGTGTAGGCCAGGTATTTTCCATTTTTACTTAAGTTCGTGCTGATAGCGCCTTCGCCCAGGTGTGGAAAATGTTTGCGTAAAATTCCTAACACGGCAACTTCAAATTCACTATCGGCTTTACCAATGATTTTAAAGGTAAACTCACTGGGAAAAGTGAGTTTACCTTCTGTCACTTCACTCATGAAGTACCTTGGGTAGCTTCTTCTTTGGCAGGATTGAGCATTTTATAGAAGCCCAAGCTGATGTAATCTGAGAAGCGATTCCACATCGTGCCCTGCTTAACATCTTCTAAGGCAACGAGCGGCATTTGCGCGATTAACTCATCGTTTAGCTTCACAACCAAGGTGCCATAAGTTTCGCCCTTTTTAATTGGCGCGGTGAGGCTTTTATCAATATTCATTTTGGCATCAAGGCTCTTATATTGTCCTTGTGGAATGGTGATGAATAAGTCTTTGTTGATGCCTAGGGCTAAGGTTTTTCTATCCCCCATCCACACACGTGGCTCATTTAAGGAGGTGTTCGCTTGAAAAAGATGATGGGTTTCATAAAAGCGGTAACCGAAACGTAAGAGTTGTAGTGTTTGTTCGGTTCTTTCACCTTCGGTCTGTGCGCCAACCAAAATAGAGATAAGGCGCATATTATCTTTTTGCCCCGAAGCAGCTAAGCAGTAACCCGCTGTGCTGGAATGTCCCGTTTTTATCCCATCAATAAAGGGTTCACGCCACAATAAACGGTTACGATTGGGCTGTTTGATCCCATTAAACGTAAACCATTTTTCAGAATAAATTTTATAAGTTTCAGGGAACTGACGAATGAGTGCAGAGGCCAATAAGCTTAAATCATAGGCCGTTGTGTAGTGTTCAGGATTAGGGATCCCGGTGGAGTTAACAAAGTGGGTATCTTTCATGCCTAAACGTTGTGCATATTGGTTCATTAGATCAGCAAAGGCTTTTTCTGAGCCGGCCACATATTCAGCTAGGGCGACGGTGGCATCGTTTCCTGATTGAATAATAATCCCGCGTAAAAGATCTTTGGCAGGGATCTTCTTATTCACCGGAATAAACATACGAGAGCCTTCTGTTTTCCAGGCGTTCTCGCTCACCGCAATTTCATCATCAAGTGTAAAGCGACCACTTTGTAATTCATGATCAAACACATACACCGTCATCATTTTGGTAAGGCTTGCGGGATCTATGCGTTTTTTGGATTCTTTTTCAGCCAAGACCTTACCGCTTAGGTAGTCGACCAAAATATAGGCTTCAGCGGAGATCTCAGGCACGGTTGGCACAGCGGTGATAGCACCAGCAGCGAAGGATCGCGGTAGCACAAAACACAATGCTAAAAAACTCATCGTAAAAAAGAGAAGTCGACGCATGTTAGTTACCCCACACTAAAAATAATTTAAAACGGCATACTCAGGCTATTTTAACACGTGATCTAACAATTATTTAGTATGCGCTTGGCATTCGACTGTACACTCAATTCAGAAAACTAGATAGCAAGCGCGCCTAAGTTTACACAGCGAGGATGCTTAAGTTTTCCCTATAGCGAGGACACGTAGGTATTCCTTTATGCTCGCTTCGCTAACTCGCGCCTTTGACGGCGCTCAAACAATTCTTCGCTCGCAAAAGTAAAACCTACGTGTCCTCGCTGTGAAAACTTAGGCGCAACGATTTATATTCCTGTCATGCGACTTTTAGGTTTTTGCCTATTCGTGAACTATTTTTGGAGAAGCCCCATTCAGTGCTAAGAACTTTTTCTGGAGCGTTTTAGCTTGGGTGCTATCTTTTAAGGGGCCAACACGTACTTTATAGGCACCCTTATCGGATTTTTTATCTACCACGTTGATATTAACGTTGCTCAAGGCCGAAGCAAGGGTGGTTGCCTTTTGTGCGAGTAACTGCGCATTATCTTTTTTATCAAAGGCACCTAACTGTATATAGATTTTTTTCGTGCTTGCTGCGGTGGTGGCTTTAGCAACTTTGGTTGTTGTGGCTTTCGCGGTTGTTGTTTTGGTTGAAGCGGCTTTAGCGGTTGTTGTTTTGGTTGAAGCCGCTTTGGCCGTCGTCACTTTGGGCTGTCCTGCTTTAGCTAACTTTGTTTCTTTATTGTTTGATTTAGATTTCGCAGCTTTTCCTTTATGGGCTAGGGCAGTGGCCTTTTCTTGCTTATGCCAGGCAACAGGATCAATGGCTGTGATCCGCACTTTTCCTGTCCCTCTGGCATGAATGCCCAGCTTTTTGGCGGCAGCGTAGGAAAGATCAATCAGGCGATCTTTCACAAAGGGGCCCCTATCATTAATTTTCACAATCACTTCTTTGCCGTTGTGTAAATTTTCCACTTTGGCATAGGTAGGCAAAGGCAAAGAGCGGTGAGCAGCCGTCATGCCATACATATCATATTTTTCGCCACTTGACGTGCGTTGGCCATGGAATTTTCTGCCGTACCAAGACGCCGTGCCCTCTGCATGATAGCCATTGCTATGGGGCAGGGTATGATAGTGCGTGCCAAATACTTCATATTTGTGGGGATTCCCATAGCGGCTAAGGGGTTCAATTTTAGGCTTGGCGTTGGGAATATGGGTAACATCGATTTCATCATCCGGCGGCCCATCACCCTCTACGGCTTCCTCAATTTGGGATTGATAGCTTTTTTTGCTTTTGCTGGGTTTGTGCGAGCCCATGTGGCTACAAGCACCAAGGGTTAAGGCAACAAGGAGAATGAAACCTCTTAAAATTAATTTTTTCATGCACATGATTCCATTCGATCCTTGAATCAATTAAACCTTTTTAGCAAGCTTAGGGGCGTTACCCTTTGCAGCTTGTTGATAACCACTTTTAATTTTTTCACTTAATTGGTACACCGCCATTGCATACAAATTGCTGCGATTATAACGGGTGATCACATAAAAATTATGAGCTCCTAGCCAGTATTCAGGCCCATTTTTGCCCTCAAGGCCAATTAAAGCAAAGTTCCCTTGTGCACTGGACTTGCCTACTTTAGCAACGGGTTTAACACCGAGCTCGGCTAATTTTTGTAAAGTTTTGTCTGGCTTAGGATTCATACCACTGGCCAGTTCATTTTTAAATTTTTCGCCGTTTACTTTGGCAACAAAGGCAACGGGCTCATTTATTTTCCAGCCATTAAGCTTAAAGTAGTTCGCGACGCTGCCAATCGCATCGTCAACATTGTTGATTAAGTCGCGGTGGCCTTTTTGCGTAAAATCGATCGCAAAACGGCGATAGCTAGACGAAATAAATTGCGGTTTGCCCATGGCGCCAGCGTAAGAGCCCTTAATTTGAGTAGGATCCCAGTGTTGTTCGCGAGAGAGTAATAAAAATTCTTCAAGTTCACTGAGGAAAAATTTAGAACGTGGTGGGTAATTAAATCCTAAGGTAACTAACGCATCTAAGACGTTATACTTCCCGGTGTTCTTTCCATAAAAAGTTTCTACCCCGATAATGGCAACAATAATTTCGGGACTAACACCAAACTCTTTTTCGGCTTTTGCAAGGGCCTGTTTATTTTGTTGCCAAAAGACAATGCCCTCATCGATGCGCTTTTGAGTAAGCATAATAGGCTCATAACGTGCCCAGGTTAATTTTTCTGCCGGCTTTGATATGGCTTCTAAAATAGAGGGTTGAACTTTGGCGCTATTTAACCAACTAGTGAGTTGGGCTCTATTAAAGTGGTGTTTGCTCACCATCATGTCGATAAAGGCTTTTGCCTGTGGGCTCGTACTTAAGGGTTTGTCTTGGGCCATCGCGACATTCAGCGTTAAGCACAGGAATGTGGCGATCCATTTTAAAAAACTACTTTTTTGCATGTTGCCTACCTTGGCGAATTTTTTTGTTGTGATTGAATAGAGACCAGCATACCGAAAGCGGCCATCCACGTCACCAGGGAGGTACCGCCATAGCTGATTAACGGTAAGGGACAGCCCACGACGGGCAGCAGTCCGCTGACCATGCCAATATTAATAAAAAAGCAAATAAAGAAACCAAACACAATTCCGCCTGCCACCAAGCGGCTAAAGAGATCTTGGGCTTGCGTCATGATTTTTACACCGCGCAAAATCACGGCAAAATAGAGTATACAAAGCACACAGGCGCCAATAAAGCCAAATTCTTCGCTCAACACACTAAAAATAAAATCGGTTGTTCGTTCAGGTAAGAAATTCAATTGCACTTGAGTGCCTAAGCACCATCCTTTGCCATATAAGCCGCCGGAGCCAATGGCAATTTTGGATTGGATAATATGATAACCGCTGCCCAAGGGATCGCTCTCTGGGTTAAGAAAGGTTAAAACCCGTTGACGTTGATAGTCATGCAAGCAATACCACAAAAGGGGGAGGGCAGCGAGGGCAAGTGCGGTCATTTTAAAGATGAGGCGCCATCTGATGCCAGCAAAGAATAAAACACCAAAACCTGTGCCAATCACCAGCAAGCCTGTGCCTAAATCGGGTTGCTTGGCAATTAAAAGGCCGGGAACAAAGATAATGATAAGACTTACCACCAAATGCATCCTATCGACAGGTAATGGTTTGTTCGATAAGTAATAAGCGAGCATCAGCGGCGAAACCAATTTCATAAATTCAGACGGTTGAAATCGGATAGGGCCAAGATGAACCCAACGTTGTGCGCCTTTGCTGGCGCTGCCGACAATAAAGACGGCGATAAGTAATAAGATCCCAATCCCATAAAGAAAAGGGGCCCATTGTTTAAACGTGCGCGGTGAGATCTGCGCCATGACTAAAAAAGCAACAAAGCTTAAGGCAACGTGAATACCATGACGAACTAAAATGGTTGTTTTTTGCCCGCTGGCGCTATAAATAAGGCCAAAGCTCATCAATAGCAGTAAAGCAATCAGTACAAATAACCAACTATCCCAATGGAGTTGACCAAGAAGCCTCATGCCAGGCATTTGACGCCACAGGGGTGGGTTAAGCCTCGGGTATTTCGCTTTGTTCAACATGCTTGATTTCCGTAAAATATTTTTCTAAGACTACCCTTGCCACCTGAGCGCTTGCGCGTTGGTTTTCTAGGAGCACGGCAATAGCGACGTTCGGTTGGCTCACAGGGGCGAATCCAATAAACAGCGAGTGATCGCGCAAATGTTGTGCCACCTTATCATGTTCGTATTTTTCATTTTGCTTTATACCAAACACTTGGGACGTTCCGGTTTTCCCGGCAACATCAACCGCAAAACCGCTAAAGTATTTAAAGGCCGTTCCTTTAGGATGTTGTGTTACTTGATGCATGGGCTCAATAATCACCTCCCAATTTTTTTCATCGGTAATTTTTAAAGGCGGTAACTTTTTGGGGTTGAGCGTTTTGTTTAAGTGCAAACTGTAAGCTTGTCCTTTGTTGGCAATATAAGATGCCATCACCGCCAGTTGTAAAGGGGTTGCGGTGGTATACCCTTGGCCAATTCCAGTAATAATGGTTTCGCCAGGATACCAAACAGTGCCCAATGCTTTTTTCTTCCATTGAATAGAGGGCACGATGCCTTTTTGTTCACCGGGTAAGTCGATTCCCGTTAATTTGCCTAAGCCAACATCGGAAAACCAGGTTGATAGCTGAGAGATCCCTAATTTTTCAGCCAGCTGATAATAATAAATATCACAAGATTCACGAATGGATTTTTCTAAGTCGGTCCAGCCGTGACCCTTCTCTTGCCAGTCACGATAAAAGCGCCCAGCCCCATTTAATTGGTACCACCCGGGATCAAATACCTTTTGTGCTGGGGTTACTTTTTCAGTGGATAAACCCGCCAAAGCCACAATGGGTTTTACCGTAGAGCCTGGCGGATATTGACCTTGTATGGCGCGGTTAAAAAGAGGTCTTTGGGGGGCATTACGCAATGAATTATAGGTAAAATTATCCAAACCCCGCACGAACAAATTAGGATCAAAGCTGGGGGTGCTTGCTAGGGCCAGTACTTCGCCATTATTGGGATCAATCACGACAACGGCTCCTTTGTTTTCCCCTAAGGCCTCAGTGGCTATCCGTTGAAGATCAATATCGATGGTTAAATGTAAATCGGTCCCAGCGGTTGCGGGCATGGTTGCCAAGGAACGTACTTCTCTTCCTAAGACATCTGTTTCCATCTGCTGGTAACCAGGAACGCCTTGCAAGGTATCTTCATAATATTTTTCAAGACCGATTTTGCCAATGTGATAGGTGCCGGCGTAACGATTTTTGTCTATCTTTGCTAGGTCTTCTTTGTTCGCTTCGCTGACATAGCCAACAACATGGGCAAGGAGTTCGCCATAGGGATAATCCCTTATCAAATCAACCATCAAAAACACGCCGGGGAAGCGATATTGGTTTACCGCAAAACGGCTTACCTCTTCTTCGGTTAACTTTATTTTAATAATCTGGCGTTGATGAGAGGGGTTATTTTCAACCTTTTCAAGAAAAGCTTTACGTAAGTGCGCATCCAGCGGGATGATTTTATTAATTTCTTGTAAGACATGGGGGATGTCTTCAATATCATCCGGAATCAAGGCTAAATGAAAGGCGGGGATATTTTTGGCAAGCAACTTTCCATTTCTGTCATAGATAAGCCCGCGTGGGGGAGCGATAGGGACTAGGCGTAACTGATTTTTATTGGAAAGCGTTTTATATTTTTGGTGATCGGTAATTTGCAAATAAGCCACGCGGATCAGCAAAACTGCTATCATCAAGCCAATAAAGATTATCCCGACAAAAGCGCGCGCCGAGGTCAGGTTTTGTTCGTGTACTTTGGCATGCAAATGCTGGTGTTTATATTTCATTGGCTACAGTATCTTGTAAAGACTAAGTGAGCTCAAGCCTTTGCACTATTTTAAAAGGATTAAGGTGAAAAACTCAGAAGAAAGTTTTATAACTTTTTGTATAAAAAGAGAAAATGATTGTGCTAAGGCACTTTCTAGCATATTTTTGAAATAGAAAAACAGCTTATTTATTTAGTTGTTAGGTTAACAAAAATGATTGTAACACTGAGGTAGGGATGAAAAAGGATTTTAGTTTAATAGCTACCAAAACCTTTGCTTGTGGCATTCTGTTATTTCTTTTAGGTGGGCAATCCGCCGTTTGGGCGGCAGCGTCCAAGGAAGCAGCGCCGGCTAAAGCAACTGAGCATACCCCGGCTCAAGCCGCCGACAAGACGCCTGCCTCGCTCGGTGAAGATCCTGGCCCTATATACACGCAGCTGGTTTTGCAATGGGCTAAAACAACACGATTTGCGCAAAATGCAGCGCAAGTAATTGTTGGTAAGTTTGCTCAAGAAATGGAAAATGATCCCAAAATGAAAGCGGTCGTGTCTAAAGAAATGCTCGCTGATTTAGAACAGTTTTTTTATGAGCTGTTCCTTTCACCGGAAACCATTAAAGAATTGGCCATTTTGTATTCCCAATATTTCACCCTTGATGATATGCAAGATTTAATAAAGTTTTATCAAAGTCCGGTGGGCGAAAAATTAATTAAAGCAGATCCAGAGCTTAAATTAAAAACCCAAATCATAGGCCAGATCTTGTTAAAGAAACACGAAAAAGAATACATGGCACTGATTGGTAAATATTTAGTAAAAGATAAAGCAACCCCCAAAGCCCAAAGTGGGACACAGTGACACTATTCCCGATGATAAGGGTGGTTCGCTAAAATACTCGTTGCGCGATAAATTTGCTCTAGTAACACCACGCGCGCTAAAGCATGAGGAAAGGTTAAGGCTGAAAGTGACCATCGCTGATCAGCCCTTGCCAAACACGCTTCAGACAGGCCATCTGGCCCGCCAATAATAAAGGTGAGATCTTTCCCAAGCTGCTGCCACTTAGCAAGTTGCTTTGACACCTCAGGCGTCGACCACATTTTGCCGGCAACGTCTAAGGCAATAACGTGATGATGCGGGGTGATTTTTTGCAATATTTTAGTCCCTTCTTCCTCTTTATATTGCAAAACATGGCCTGCTTTATGCCTTTTTGCCGCAGGGATCTCCAGCAAGGTGCACTTCATTGCATGCGATAATCTCGTGAGAAATTCATCACAAGCAACGGTGCACCAGGATGGCATTTTATTGCCAACAGCGATAATTGAGCAGTGCATGGATTATGCTGACGCTTTATAATACTGGTTAGGATCTGTCCATAACTTCTCCAGATTATAATAATCACGCGTTCTTGGCTGCATAATGTGAACAACAATATCACCTAAATCCACGAGCACCCATTCATCTTCTGTGTCACCTTCGATAGAAGGAGAGATTGTGCGCTCTTTCATTTTGTGAATTAAGTTGTCTGCAATAGCGCGAACATGTCGGCTTGAATTGCCAGAAGCGATAACCATGTAATCTGTAATTGAAGTGATTTGACGAACATCGAGAGGAGTTATACTGACGGCTTTTAAGTCACTGAGATCATCTAGTACTAAATCAAGTAACTCGTTTGTATGCATAGTTTACCTTCTATTGGTTTTCAAAACTTGCACCCTTAACTGCATTGAACCAAAATCTGTTGCATATTCCCCCTTAAATTATTGTTTCCTTATTTTTACTATATACCTAGACGTCAAAGGTTAACAGTATTATGAGGAGAAATTTTCACATTTTTTAAAAGTGTTACAAAAAAACTGGCACATTCGCTAATTGTAAACTAATGTTCAACACCCTTTGCCAAGCGCTTTTAACCTGTCCAGATTTTAATTCCTTATCTGCGGCAAATAAACACCCGAGTAAAGATAGCCAGTGCGTTTTAGGAGCTTCGCGCAGGGCGCCAAGGTGAAGAGGTTGGCTCATCGCGCGAATGCCCGCACGCCCCAAAATCGCACTGTGTTGCTCTTTTGGGGCCCCCCTGCAGCGGTTGAGCGCGCGTAGGGTTTGTCCTAGAGACCAGATCACCAGTGGCAGCGTATCTTTAGTGTTTTTTAGATAACTTATAATTTTGATCACCCGCACTGGGTTTTTGGAAAGTGCTGCATCAATCAGCTCATGCACTTCATATTGGCTTTGCGCCCCGAGGTAGGTATCTTCGCCGGTTAGTCGCAACCTGTCTAATTCTTGGGCGCAAGCAAGATAATTCCCTTCCGTTAAGGCCAGTAACTGTTGCTTGAAAGCTGGGGGTAAGCTCACCCCTTTGCGTTTTGCCATTGTCTCTACCCACTCGGAAAACTCCGCACCTTTAAGAGGCCAGTGTGGCACCACAACGCCTTGTTCCAAAATGGCTTTAAACCAGGCGGTTTGTTGTTGAGCGCGGGTTAACATGCTCATATAAATGATAAGAAAACAGCCTTCAGGTATTTTTTGAAATACCCTGCTAAGCAGATTGGTAAAGGTGTTGTTAAGCTTATTTACGGTGATCTCAATTACTTTTAGGGAGGTAAATAAAGAAGGTTGCTCGATTTCACTGAGGATCTTATCGCACTCGTTTTCCGTAAAGGAGAATTTCTCAAGGTGCGTACCTGTACTTAGCTTTGCGACAATACACTTGGCGCTTTCTTGAACTAAAAAACTTTCATTGCCATAGAGTAAATAGACTGGGGCTACTTGTTTGGTAAGGTGAGCACTTAAAGCATTAGGACGCAGTTGCATTAGGAA
>CAZHSJ010000034.1:0-17452 GCA_964535225.1 Uncultured Candidatus Berkiella sp.
AAATAGGAAACCGAACCATCGGTGCCTAAGTTGCCCCCCATTTTGGTGAATACATGGCGCACCTCCGACACGGTTCGATTACGATTATCGGTTAAACAGTCAACCATCACGGCAACACCATTGGGGCCATAGCCTTCATAACGGATCGATTCCATCTCTGCATCACCAGAACCGCCCATGCCTCTTTTAATCGCCCTATCGATGGTATCGCGCGTCATGTTTTGTGCAAGCGCTTTATCAATCGCAATGCGTAATCGCGGGTTATTAATGTCGGAACTTAATTTGGCTGCCGTGGTAATTTCACGAATTAATTTGGTAAATATTTTTCCTCGTTTAGCGTCTTGAGCCCCTTTACGGTGTTTAATATTTGCCCATTTACTATGCCCTGCCATTTTTCCTCCTAAGGAACGACCTTATCGATGGCTGAATAATTTGTTGTTGAAATCATTTTTGTCAACGCTTCTTTTTTAGTTACCCAACAATAATTGCTGTGTTCATTACTTAAGGTAATCGGGAGAGGTTTTTCTACTTTAAAACAAAATACATGTTCTAAATTTCGGGTTACCCCTTTGGCATATCGATGCAACCACGTTGGATAAATATCAAACCATTCGCTAGATTCACAATCTATTAAATTACCCTGAATTTGCGTTAATCCTGTTTCTTCTTTAAGTTCCCGGATAGCCCCAGCATAAGGCGTTTCATCGGGAAGTAAACTGCCGGTTACTGACTGCCAAAAATCTGGCCAATCCTGCCTTTGTAAAATAAGCACTTGATGATTCTGTGCATACACAACCACTAAGATTGACTCTGGTCTTTTGAATTCAGACATTTTACAACGATATGGGATGACAAAAATTGCGAGCAATTATAACATGGTCAGCTTTAAGACAAAATGAGGTAACTGTTCAGCACATTTCAGGGAACTCCCCTCTTTGGTCAATTTTGCGTTAAAAATAGCTTCAAAAATGCTCATTTAGTTATCTAAACTCCGCTTTTTTCAGCAATTTTTAACGCAAACTTGTCTCAAATAGGGACGTTCTCCAAGGTTTGGATATCATGCTGAATAGTTACAAAATGAGTACTCTAGCGGGATTAATCGGTTAAACACCCCCTGACAACCCTGTTAGTTATAAGATATACTAATAAAACTTGGATTTCCCCAGGAAATAAAATATGCGCTTCCTTTTAATTATTCTCTTTATTTATGCTGCTTTTTGGATAACTAAAAGGCTGTTCCGTTATTTTTTAGTAAAGTGGCTTAAGTCAAACATACAACAGCAACAACAACATCAGGCCAATGCTAAGCCGAGCATCAGCGAAAAGCTGGTACAGTGCTCAAGCTGTCAAACCTTTATCCCAGAGCTAAAAGCCGTTGTGGTTGGCAAAACTTATTATTGTAGCGAGCAGCATGCCAAGCTATAGTACTTCTTGATTACCACGCCCAAGGATGGGTCCGTTGTTACCTAAAAAACATACTTCATCTTATCACTGGCAGGCCCTTAGGTTATTTAACCTTTATCGGGTGATATTAAGTTTGGGATTTTTAGCCGTTGTCCTTTTTAATGTGGACATTAGTTTTGTTGGGATCTATGCAAAATCTCTTTATGAATACACCGCTTTTAGTTACTTCTTTTTTAGCCTTCTCTTTTTAACCCTCTCAGCTAAAACCAAAACCTATTATTCTTGGCAAGCTAACGGGCCTATTTTTATTGATATCATTGCGATCATTCTTTTAATGCACTCAAGTGGCGGACTGGTGACGGGTATTGGGATCTTACTCGTTGTGATTGTTGCAGCACATAGCTTATTGGTTCCTGGCAGATTATCTTTTCTAAGTGCCGCTTTAGCGGTTATTGGGCTGCTGTGCGAACAAAGTTATACCATCCTTTCGCAAAATATATCGACCAACATTTATACCCAAGTGGGCATTCTAGGGATTGTTATCTTCGCCACATCGATTGTTACCAACTTACTTGCCTCGCGTGCTAGAACTAGTCAAATCATGGTAGAAAATCAAGCGCAATTGCTTGCAACGTCGCAACAACTCAATGCCCATGTGGTTTCAGCAATGCATGCAGGGGTGCTGGTGCTAGATAGCCATCTTCGGATCCGTTTAATCAACCAAGCCGCAAAAAAACTATTAGGCTTAAACCAAGATCAATTATTATCCGATATTAATGCCTTGCCCGTTGCTTTTCAAAACTGCGTTTTTGCCTGGCAACACCACGGTAAGTTTTCTCCCACACAGCAAATGACACCCAATGGCCCCGAAGTACGGGTGACTTTTCACCCTTTAGGAAAACCTTTGCCTGTTGGAACGTTGATCTTTATTTACAATGCTTCAGAGGAAACCAGACAAGCGCAAGATCTTAAATTAGCATCCTTAGGTCATTTAACGGCTAATATCGCCCATGAATTACGTAACCCTTTAGGAGCTGCAAGCCATGCAGCACAATTGTTGGCAGAATCGCAACATCTCTCTGAAGATGATGCGCATTTACTTAGTATGATCAAAAATTCCTGCGACAGAATGAATGAGGTAATACAAAATGTGTTGTCGCTATCAGGGCGAAAACCCGCCAACCCCCAACACATTAAATTGATCCCTTGGCTTAGGCAGTTTATCCGCGAATTTATTGCCCCACAAATTCAAGATCACGAGATTTTGCTTGATTATGAGGATGAAAATATCAGCCTTTATGCTGATCCCAGCCAATTAACCCAAATCCTGATTATTTTATGTGAAAATGGCTTACGTTATAGTTTACAAAAAACAGGGCAAGCACAGCTATGTCTGTCTATTAAGGCACCCGCCAACGCTGATGTGGTTTATATTGATGTCATCGATAAGGGAATAGGGATCTCATCGACGATTGCCAAGCATATTTTTGAGCCCTTTTTCACCACGGAAAAAACAGGCTCCGGCCTGGGATTATATATTGCTAAAGAGTTAAGCGAAATGAATGGAATAAGGCTGGCCCATATTCCGGTTATGGAAGGTTGCCAATTTCGATTAACAGTACCTTATCAGGAGGATTCATGGCAAAACCAACAGCCCTGGTAATTGATGATGAGCCAGATATTTGCAAGTTACTTGAAATTACGTTAAACAAAATGTCTATTCAAACGTTAAGTGCACCTAATTTAACGCAAGCAAAAGAAATCTTGAAGACCAAAGCCATTGATTTGTGTTTAACCGATATGCGCTTGCCCGATGGTGATGGCTTAGATTTAGTTGCTTTTGCCCAGGAAAATTACCCTGCCCTCCCGATTGCCGTTATCACTGCGCACGGTAATATGGAAACCGCCATAAGAGCCTTAAAAAATGGGGCATTTGATTTTATCAGCAAACCAATAGACTTAAATAATTTGCGTAGTATTATCCTGGTGGCTTTAAAAATGAATGCCGCTGAGTCTAACATACCCACCGATTTTATTGTGGGAGAATCTTTGGTTGTTGAGAATATGCGAAAGCAGATCAGCAAACTGGCCAGAAGCCAAGCCCCCATTTACATCAGCGGTGCTTCAGGCACAGGTAAAGAACTGGTTGCCAAAATTATTCATCAAAGCGGTCCTCGTCATGATGAACCCTTTATCCCTGTCAATTGCGGTGCTATCTCACAAGAACTCATGGAAAGTGAGTTTTTCGGCCACCTAAAGGGGAGTTTTACGGGGGCTACTTATGATAAGCAAGGATTTTTCCAAGCAGCGCATAAGGGGACGCTTTTCTTGGATGAAGTCGCTGATCTGCCATTATCGATGCAAGTCAAGTTATTACGAGCGATTCAAGAAAAAGCGATCAGACCCATTGGTAGCGCCACCGAAATCAGTGTGGATGTACGGATTTTATGTGCCACCCACAAAGATCTGCATCAATTGGTACAACAACATCAATTTCGTCAAGACTTATTTTATCGATTAAATGTTATCGAGCTTACCGTCCCAAGCTTACGTGAGCGCTTAAGTGATATCCCCTTACTAACGCACCATATCCTTGCTAAAATTGCCCAAGCCAATAATAAACCTATTCCTACGATTGAAGAGCAAGCCCTTAGCGCGCTCATGACTTACCCTTTTCCGGGAAATATTCGTGAGCTTGAAAATATTTTAGAGCGTGCCTTTACCTTAAGCGACGGCAAAATCATTTCATTGCCTGATTTGCAATTACCAACAAAAGCATTTGAACCCATGCAAGCTCAAGATAAGGTTCCCCTGGATGACTACTTGCACGATGTTCAAAGACAAACCATCCTAGATGCGTTAGCAAAAGCACATGGCAATAAAACACGTGCCGCTAAACTGTTAGGTATTAGTTTTAGAACGCTGCGCTACCGCTTGAAAAAACTTGATTTGGATAACGATGAACAAGCATAAGGGATTTACGCTATTTGAGCTTTTAATGGTGTTAACCATCACCTGTGTTATCGTCCTCTTTAGCCAGTCTGGCATGTTTTCCTTAGTAAGCAAGCAACGCACCCAAAGCATAACGGCGCAGTTGTTATCTAGCTTAGCTTTTGCCAAAACAGAGGCAATTAAACGAAACCAAATGGTAGGGATCTGCGGAAGCGTGGATACCAAAAACTGCTCAAGTGATTGGTCTTTTGGATATATTATCTTTACTTTCAACAAAATAACCCATGAGATAGACAGCGTTATACGTTATTATGCCAACGATCCTAGCCTTAAGATTAATAGTCACCATCAACCCATGATAACTTTCGGCGCCGATGGTCACTGTAAAACGCGCGCCACCCTTACACTTAGCCACCAGCAAGAAGTGAAGCAGATTGTTATTTATGACAGTGGTCGTGCTAGGGTTGAAACAACAGGATGTTCTTGATGATAAAGGTAAGTTGCACTATTAAAATAGTATGAAGCAGCAAATAACACGTGGCTTTACGCTGATCGAATTAATGATTGCGGTTTCCATCCTCGCCGTGGTGATGCTGCTTGCCATCCCTGATTTCAATTCCATGATTAGAAACAATTCTATTGCCAGCATGAATAATACATTGCTCTCAGCCCTTAATTTTGCGCGATCTGAGGCCATTAAACGTGGGGTGAGCGTTTCAGTTTGTGCCACACAAGATGCTAATTTTTCTGCTTGTGGCAGTGCGTGGAATATAGGCTGGATAGTGTTTGTTAACCCAACAGCGGGCAACGCACTTGCTAACCCAGCGCTGCGCGTAGACAGAATTACTGATCAAAACGCCACCATCGCCGCATCGCCTAATGTGGGTATAGCGACTTATACCAGTACCGGGTTTCCCACAACAGCAACAGGGAATGTTAGCTTTACTATTAAATCAACGGGGTGTACTGGTGATGCGGGTCGCACTGTGACCATTTCTGTCACCGGACGTCCAAGTGCAACAGCAGTAAATTGTCCTTAATTGATCCCATTCATCTAATTATATGGGCAAGATAAATTCTAGACAGTAAACTAATAGTATCTTCGTCCATTTGCATGGCAGACATCGGTGAATACACATACAGTGTTTAACACTAAAATTGCTCATAAGGGGTTTACCCTTTTAGAAGTTTTAGTGTCGCTTGTCATTTTTTCAATAGGACTTCTAGGCTTAGCAGGCTTACAAATTTTTTCATTACGCCTCACCGGTGACTCGCTGCTAAGAACCACTGCTGCCATTTTAGCCAACGACATGATAGATAGAATGCGGGCCAACCCTGCCGCCAGCAATTTAGGGGTAACAAGCCCTTACAATAATTCGGCTAAGAGCGCGACGGGTAACCCTAATTGCCTTGGTAAAAATTCCTCCGGCAGTTCAACAAATACCCAGTGCGATGCAACCCAAATGGCCGCACATGATTTCTATGAATGGTATGCCAATATCAGTGGCGCTAACGCGACAGGTTGGCACCCTGCCATTAGTGCTTCACTGCCGTCTGGCGGTGGCGTTGTTTGTATTGATAGCACTGCCAATGATGGTACTGCCGCAGCACCTGCTTGTGATAACAATGTTGCTGTTGCAGGCAAACCTATTTTTGCAATTAAAATCTGGTGGGTGGAAAGAAAAGATGCGAATAGCCCAGGAGTAACTCATCGATATGTTACGACATTTTCATTGTAAACGCCAAGCTCAACTTGGTTTCACCATCCTTGAGATCATGGTGGCTATTGTGATCAGTTTAATTTTAATGGCTGGCGTATTAGCCATTTTTTTACACGCTAAAACAACATATAATTTGTCAAATAGCCTATCTCAACTACAAGAAAATGGCCGCTTTATTGAAACCTATTTAGCTCGGATTATCCGCTTAGCCGGTTATAGAACACCACCGCCTGTGCGAAACGATTTTACCCCAGTAGCAAATGTCTTTACTTCGGCTAACCCTTATATTACAGGAACGCATGGTGCAGGCCCCAACGGCAGTGATACCCTCACCATTCGTTACCAAGGTAGCGGTAATGGTTCAGGGACACCAGATGGCACTATCGTTGATTGCTTAAATGTGGCGGTTGACGCTAACACCATTGCAACCAGCATCTTTTCCTTAACCAATAATAATGAATTACAATGCCAAGCGCTCAATGCTAATTCTGCCACCCCAAATAATACCCAAGTCCTGCTCTCAGGCGTTGAAAATTTTCAAGTGCTTTATGGTGAAGATTTAGATGGCGATTACAGCGCAGATAGATATGTGCCCGCCAATTATGCCTTTATCAATTGGGGAGATGTGGTAAGCGTGCGATTATGTTTGCTCATGCGCTCTGATGCACCCTCAACCCCTTTTCCGCAACAAAAAACTTTTTATCTGATTGGTACCTCTTATACACCTGGCAGCGCAGATAACTATTTACGGACGACGCTCACTTTTACGATCCTATTAAGAAACATGATGGTAAGAGCAAGCTAAGGAGTGTTAATTGAAAAAAATATCAACCCAACGCGGGGTAGTGCTCATCACCGGATTAATCTTTCTGCTGGTGTTAACCCTGATTGGTATTTCAACGATGGGCGCTAGTACTTTAACAGAAAAAATGACGCAAAACTTTCGCGATACCTCTACCGCCTTTGTTGCCGCAGAAGCGGCTTTATCTGATGGAGAATCATGGTTAAATGCCCAAACAACCCCCAGTGTGATGGTAACCACTTGCTCTACCCCACCCTGTAACGTTTGGGTATATAATGCGACAACGAATTTTACTCAATTATCCGATTCTTGGTGGCAAACCCAAGGGAGAACTTTCTCAAGTTCACTCTATGGCGTAGCCGCACAGCCGGTTTATGTTATGGAAGAGTATTCTTTTGTACCCTACGAACTGTCGCCAGATGCCCTTAGCAAAGGGCGCGGTTATTACTATTACCGAGTGACCGCAAGAGGTATTGGTGCGACCAATACTTCTCGGGCTTATATTCAATCAATGTATGCTACCCAATATAATTAGGTGGTGATTATGAAACGTACAACCCATTTTGCTACTTTCGCACTCTTGGGGTTGATATCACCTCAATGTATGAGCGCATTATTGAATTTAACGCAAACGCCTTTATTTTTAGGTGGCAATGTGCCGCCTAATGTCATGCTGCAATTAGATGATTCAGGATCCATGGACTGGGAGTTTATGCAAAAGGGCTATTGGGAAGCCTGCGCTTATGATCCCAACATCACCGGTGCTTATTCTTTTCTCACCACGTGCGGGGTGTATTGGGATGGGGATGATGGACTTCGCAGCTACGGAAATGGCAGCTTTCGAAATTTTAATTATATTTTTAAAAATGCCAATAATGTCTATAACAATCAAAATGGGAATGGTTGTGAAAGTAACTGGATAGTGAATGAAATAGAAGCCTGCCCAGAATCAGGCACTAACGACTGGCGCGCCTTTGCCCATGGGCTTAATCAAATGTATTATAGCCCTGATACAACTTATTCCCCTTGGCTATATAATTGCACCACAGGAACGTTATGTGCTGATGCCAGCTTTAATGCTGTGCGCAGTTATCCTGTTTCTGGGGTATCAGGTTATAGTGATACGCGTAGCCTTTCAGGAACGAAATATGAAGTATGGATAGATGACAAAGGCTATTTAGGGTCTCGCCCCTTGCGCGGTTTATCGTCTAATATGACGGTGGGCGCGAATGGTAAGGTTGATATTTGGGATAGCCACGTTACGATTGATCATCAAAATCCAGGTGTTATTAGGGTATACTCGACTACTTATGCCCCTACCGCACTTGGGCTTAATCCCACTACTGTGTTACAAACAACCCTCAATTCTGGTGCTTGCTATAATGTATTAGGGCCACAATCCCTCGTAACCAGTATTTTTAATGGCACCATGGCCTATGACAGCACCGATGCGCCTGGGTGTAAAACCGTGGCTGAAGCTCAAACTAATTTTTCCAACTGGTATCAATACAGCCGCAGACGTTCTCTTGCTGCTCGTGGTGCCATCGCTTATGTTTTAAACCAATATCCCTTCTTTCGCTATTCGTTTAACACGATTAATGATGATGTTTTTGTACAAGCCCCCAGTGCTGGCACAACGGATTTTATATCTCAGAATAACAGCATTCTAAATGCATTAATGACGATGCAATGGCAACAACAGGGCACCCCCTTACGCGTTGGACTTGATCGTGCGGGAAGATATTATTTCAATAAACTAAGCAACAAGCCAACGCCAATTGTTGAGGCCTGTCAACAAAATTATACGATTTTAATTTCGGATGGTTTTTGGAATGACTCAAGTAGCTCCCTTAGCAGCGGCATTGGCGACAACGATAAAGATGGTATTTCTAAAACGCTGGCTGATGTGGCTCGCTACTATTACAGCACCGATTTAAGCTCACTTGCCAATGTGGTTCTTCCTTCGGCACTTGATCCCGCCACGTGGCAACATATGGTGACCTTCACCATGGCGTATGGGCTAACGGGTAATTTAGTGGCAGGCCAAGACGGGTGGCCTAATCCCCCTAAAGCTGTTAATGGCAACTGGGGTAACCCTTTTAATGATGATTTGGCAAAAGTGGATGATATGTGGCATGCCGCTTTTAATAGCAAAGGCACGTACTTTGGTTCACAAGATCCGGCAACCTCCGCTACCGCGTTTAGTTCCATACTTTCTAACATTGTGCTTCGTAATTCGTCTAATACCAGCGCTGCGCAAAATTCCGCTGTATTAAACACAAATTCGCAAGTTTACCAAGCCACTTTTAACACCAACAGTTGGCAAGGCGATGTGCTGGCTTTTCCGATTAGTATAAATGGGGTGCTCTCTTCAACCCCCGCTTGGAGTGCCGGTTGTAAATTAACGGGCGGTAATTGCTTAAGCCCGGTGGGAACCAATACCGCCTTAGCGCCTAATTCGCGCGTGATTATTACTCGAAATTGGACAGGCGCCAATAATGGCGTTGCTTTTCGTTGGCCAAACAATTATGCCACTTATAAAGTTAGCGGTAGCTTACCTGCCAATATGGCCAATTTTCTAAGCTACGCACCCTTTTCTGCCAATACCTCTAACAGCGCTGAAATCACGGCTAACCAAGCCTATGGTACAGCTTTAGTGAATTACTTAAGAGGTGTACGCTCCAATGAAGTGCAATATGGCGGCAGTTACGGTTTTAGAAACCGTAGTAGTGTCTTGGGTGATATTGTTGACTCAACACCTGTATTTATTCCTCCGCCCTTCAGGTTATATCCTGATAACCTCGAAGCCTCTGCTTATTCTGCCTTTAAGACAGCGAATGCAAGCAGAACACCGATGATTTTTACCGGCGCGAATGATGGCATGCTGCATGGTTTTAATGCCAACACAGGGCAAGAAATGCTAGCCTATATTCCAGGCATTAGGCAAATTTACCAAAATCTACCTACACTTTCTCGTACATCCTATACCCATGCTTATTTTGTAGATGGCTCTCCTGTTGAAGCAGATGTGTATTTTAGTAGCGCCTGGCATACCATTGTTGGTGGTAATTTACGCAACGGGGGTCAGGGCGTTTATACCATCGATGTGACTAACCCTGCCAACTTTAGCGAAACCAATGCTAACCAAATTTACTTATGGGAATTCACCGATGCCAATGATCCTGATTTAGGCTTTGTCCAAGGGAATCCGGTTATTGCCAAGGTTAAAACCAGTGCTAGCCAAAGCAAATGGGCGGTTATTTTTGGCAATGGTTATAATAATTCTCAAGCCGATGGATTTGCGAGCACCAACGGAAAGGCAGCACTCTATATACTTCTTATAGAGCAAGGCATTGGCGGGAATTGGGTAGCCGATACGAATTTTTATAAAATTCCTGTTGGCACAGGCTCTGTGGGCACCCCTAATGGCTTAGCAGCACCTTATGCCATTGACATTAATAACGATTATATCGTTGATTATGTTTATGCGGGCGATCTCCAAGGCAATGTGTGGAAGTTTGATCTGACTGATGCTAATCCTGTGAATTGGAAAAACAATGCCACTAAGTTATTTCAAGCTTATCAAACCACCCCTGGCGATCAGCCTATTACGGCGCCCTTAGTCGTCGGCCCCCATCCCAATGGGTTAGCTTCCGGGGTGATGGTGTATTTTGGTACGGGTAAATACCTAGAGCCAGGTGACGATTCAGCAACTGGCCAAGTTACCCAAAGTTTTTATGGTATTTGGGACAAATTAAATGGCTCTACTGTAGCTAAAACAAGTTTATTACAACAAACCATTACAAGTGAAGTCACACCACCGCAAAGTGCTACTGCTTACCGCTCGGCAAGCAATAACCCGATTAAATGGACCACGCCGAATCAAAATTTGGGATGGTATATTAATCTTATCGTCTCAGGCAGCAGTGCCAATTATGGTGAAAAACAAGTTTCTCAACCGGTATTAAGAAATAATAATGTTATCTTTACTACCTTAATTCCAGCACTGGATGTGTGTAGTTTTGGGGGTTCAAGCTGGCTAATGGAATTGAACGCTGAAAATGGTGGGCAACCAACCTTATCCATATTCGACATTAACAACGACGGTGAATTTTCCGAAGCCGATTATATTAATATTGGCAACAACACCTATGTCCCTGCTGCCGGACAAAAATCCGCAGTTGGCATGACAGGAACGCCTGCTATCATGTTGGCGCCTGATAAAAAGAGCGAAACCAAGGTATTAAGTGGCTCACAAGGTATCGGTGCGGTGCAAGAAAATCCCGCTACCGGACAATCTGGCCGGCAAAATTGGCGTCAATTGTATTAGGCCAAGGAGAAAAATATGACTAAGAAATTAATGACCCATTTACTCTTTGTCTTATTTATCGTGCTGTATCCCTTAGGGGTTATCGCGAAAGATAATCCTGCCAGCCTATCTGGTAATGGTGAACTAAAAACCGGCACCATAGAGGCTATTAATATTGAAGAACGCCACATTACCATTAACAATAACGTGGTTGAAATTTCCGACGACATCACCATAAGCACGAACAAGGAAATGATCGCTAATTTACTCACCTTACAGTTAGGGCAACAGGTGCATTATTGGGTAACCCCACAAGATAAAAAGAATTTACCTAATACACCGCCTTTACCACAAGCTATTGTTACTAAAATTCATATTCTTACTGGTTTAAACGAAAATGCCTACCAGCGATAATACAAAGAAGTTTGGTTTATTTCAGATAATGATGGTTATCATTATCCTCACAATTTTAGTGGCTGGTTTTGCAAGTGTGATGATCAATCACAACAAAGGGTTTAAAATCGAATATAATCTCACCCAACTTCAGCGTAAAGGCGGCTTAGGCAACAGCTACTTTTTAAATGCTTTACGTACCGCCGACTATCGAATTAGTTCTTCTGTTAACAACGATAATCCCTTTCAAGATTATCAGAATATTATCCCGACAGAGGCCAAAATAGTTGGCGGCACAACAGTAAATATGAATAACAGTGATACTATCACCGTAACGTATACCGTTAATAAAGATAACATGTTTAATTGTCTGGCCGAAAATGTGCCACTGAATAGTGTATTGGAGAGCATTTTGTTTGTTACTGAAAATCAGGAATTGGCTTGTGCCCCCGTGAAAGACAAACTCCCCAATACAGTTTATAAGGATATTCTCGTTGAAGGCGTCGAAGCCATGCGCATTCGCTATGGGGAAGATACCGATCATGATGGCATTGCCAATCGTTATGTTGCGGCTGATTTTCCCGGGTTATCGTTAGGTCGTGTCATTAATATAAAATTGAGTTTACTCTTAAGAACACCAGAAAAAGCAAATTTGGTGTTGGATTCTAAATACTATACCTTACAAGATGTTGAACTTGGCCCCTATAATGATAAATATGTACGAAAAGTTTATACTACCGTCATTCCGATTAGTAGTGGTAGCGCTACCAACAAACCATAGTTGATAGGGAGATAGCATGAAGGCACATCAAGGTTTTACTTTAATTGAGCTGATGATCACCGTTGTAATTGTTGGGGTATTAGCGGCGATTGCTTATCCTGCCTACACCGATCACATGATTAAAACACGCCGATCGGACGGCCAGACAGCCTTGCTTAATATGGCTGCCTCCATGGAGCACTATTTTACGGAAAATAATACTTATGTTGGCGCAACCCCTACCGCATTAGGGTTAACCACCGCCTCACTTCAAGGCTATTATAATGTCACCATCACACAAGCAACAGCAACGGCTTTTACTTTAACCGCAACGCCCCAAGGTGCACAAACAGCCGATACCACCTGTGGCGCCCTAACCATCACGAATACCAATGTTAAAGGCCCTAATCCCAGTACGTGCTGGTAATTTAGGCAGGCTCTTTGAAGAAATTCGTTATTTTTACTTCTCGTAATTCTTTTGGCATAGAAAAGGACATATTTTCTTCAATGCCGGTGACTTCTTTGATCTCTGACACGGGTAAATTATTTTCTAAAGTCTTAATAACTTCTTTAACTAAAATGTCAGGCGCAGAAGCCCCCGCCGTGATCCCAATTGCTTTTACCTCTTTAAACCATTGCCAATCAATTTGTTCGGGGCTATCAAGCAAATAGGCAGGGGTGCCTAAATTTTCTGAAAGCTCTCTTAAACGATTTGAATTAGAGCTATTAACAGAGCCCACGACTAACACCACTTCACTACATTGTGCCAAAATCTTAACCGCATCCTGACGATTTTGCGTCGCATAGCAAATATCATCGCGGCGCGGACCTTTGATATGTTCAAATTTCATTTTAAGCGCATCTATAATGCGGACAGTTTCATCCACCGATAGCGTTGTTTGGGTTACAAAACAAAGATTGTTCGGATCTTTGACTTGTAATTTTTCAACATCGTCCAGATCTTCTACTAAATAGATCCCCCCTTCAGGATTTTTATACTGGCCTAAGGTGCCTTCTACTTCTGCGTGCCCAGCATGGCCAATTAATATGCATTCATGGCCCTTTTTACTTTGCCTTGCCACTTCCATATGCACTTTAGTAACCAGGGGACAGGTGGCATCCAACACCACGGTAAAATTTCTGCTCGCTGCTTCTTCACGTACTTTTTGCGAAACCCCATGCGCACTAAAAATAACGGTACTGCCATCGGGAATACCGGTTAATTCATCGACAAAAATCGCGCCACGGGATTTTAAGCTATCTACCACAAACCGGTTATGAACCACTTCATGACGAACATAAATAGGCGCCCCAAATTTTTCAAGTGCTGCCTCTACAATATCAATGGCTCGCTCAACCCCTGCGCAAAATCCTCGAGGATTAGCCAAAAAAACAGTGATGGGATTTGGTGAGTGCATAAATTCTACCCCTCAGAAAAAACAGACTTGGCTAACATAATAGCGCCGATGGTGATGAATGTATCGGCAAGGTTAAAAGTATACCAGTGCCAAGAACCCACATAAAAGTCAATAAAGTCGATAACAAAACCGTGAAACAGCCTGTCGCAAAGATTCCCTAAGGCGCCGCCTAATATAAGCATTAAGGCCGTACCGTTCCACTTATCCTTCGTAGGGGTTTTTGCTAACCATGCGGCGATAAATGAACAAATTGCGATGATAAAAATAATCAACCCAATTTGACCCCACGCCGGTTTTGAAGCAAATAAGCTAAAAGCAACGCCACGGTTGTGCGCCAAGGTGAGGTTAAAAAAGGGTAGCGCGCGATAAAATTCGCCAAAGCTAATATGGGCTAATACCCACCATTTGGTGATTTGATCTAGGATAAATAACACAACAACGCCACCAAACCACTTGAAACCTGGGATGGTTATGCCACACTCACTTGATAAACAAAGTTTTTTAAGCATATAGCCGAGTCTCCCCGTTACTATTGGGACTGATATTCTCAACACAACGACCACAGATCTGTGGAAATTGTGGATTAAGGTTCACATCATGACGGTGATGCCAACACCGGATACACTTTTCATGATGACTTTTTTCAACTTTCACCCACAAAGAGGGCAGCTCTGTTTCTTTGGCATCCCCTTTTTCGGCAAGCGGTTTTACCAACACTTCAGAAGTAATCAACACAAAACGTAATTCCTCTTTTAAATTTATCAACTGCTGATATAACGCATCATTAGCATATAACGTGACAATAGCATCTAATGGCGCACCTATTTTCCCTAGTTGGCGCTCCCCTTCCAGGGCTTTGTTCACACTATTGCGTACCGTGATGAGCGTTTGCCAAAATGCTTCGTCCATTGTGGGGTTAAGCTTAATTTGTGGAAATTCAAACCATTCACTTAAAAACACCGATGATTCTTTTTCGCCTGGCAGATATTTCCATATTTCTTCTGCGGTAAAACTTAAAATAGGCGCCAGCCAGCGTGTTAGCGCTTTTGCAATATAATACATCACGGTTTGCGCTGATCGTCTTGGGTTGCCATTGGTTTTGGTAGTGTATTGCCTATCTTTAATAATATCTAAATAAAAACTGCCTAGTTCAACAACACAAAAATTATGAATTTTTTGGTAAATAACATGGAATTGATAGCTATCATATGCCTGAATTATTTCCGTTTGCAATTTAGCCGCTTTTGCCAAAATCCAGGCATCTAAGGCCAGTAGCGCATCGTTAGAAACAGCATGTTCGCTTGGCGAAAAGCCGTCAATGTTGGCTAATAAAAACCGCATGGTGTTACGAATTCGCCGATAGGCATCGCTCATTCTTGTTAAAATCTCATCCGAAACGCGGATTTCACCTTTATAATCGGTTGAGGCCACCCACAGCCTTAAAATGTCTGCGCCTAGGGTTTTAATGACTTTTTCGGGTGCAACGACATTGCCTAAAGACTTAGACATTTTGCGCCCCTGCGCATCCACGGTAAATCCATGCGTAAGTACTGCACGATAAGGCGCAACCGATTGCATCGCCATGCTATTTAGCAAGGAAGTTTGAAACCATCCGCGATGTTGATCTGAGCCTTCTAAGTAGAGATCTGCGGGAAATTGTAAATCATCACGCGCTTTTACAACGGCAAAATGACTGGCCCCTGAATCAAACCAAACATCCAAGATATCTGTTGATTTAACATAATTTGCCATATCATCAAAGGGTAAGTCCATGAGGTTTAACGCATGCCATGCTTCCACCCCCTCCTTTTCGATTAAGGCAGCAACGTGCTGGATAATCTCATTGGTTTTTGGATGGAGCGTTGCTTTGTCTTTATGTAAAACTAATACTAAAGGAACTCCCCACGTACGTTGACGCGAAATACACCAATCTGGGCGCTCTGAAATCATGGTTGCCATACGTGCCTGACCAGATTGAGGAACCCATTGTACTTTTTCAACCGCATCAAGGGTTGCTTGGCGCAACCCGGTATCCATACTGATAAACCATTGTGGCGTTGCTCTAAAAATCAGAGGCGTTTTATGCCGCCAACAGTGCGGATAACTGTGATCTAGGGTTGTTGCATGCAGTAAAAGGTTGTTGTTTTTTACAAGCTCAATAATTTTATCGTTTGATTTAAAAACATGCAGCCCGCCAACAAAGGGAACATCATTAAAGAAACATCCCTTACCATCGACTTTCGTTTGCGCCTTTAAGCCATAGTGTGCGCCGATAAGATAATCATCTAAGCCATGCGCAGTTGCCGTATGTACTGCGCCTGTACCTGCGTCAACGGTCACATGGTCCCCCAGCACTAAGGGCACAACAATATCTAAGAAAGGATGGATCAGTAATTGTTTTTCAACCTCTTTGCCTTTGAAGGTTGCTATCACTTCATAGTCTGTGCACTCGTATCGCGCTAAACAGGCTTGCATTAAATCTTTTAAAACACAAATCGAATCGATTTGGGGGGTAAAATTCCCTTTAACTAAAACGTAAGCTAAATCGGGATGCAACGCTACCGCCTGGTTCGCGGGTAAGGTCCAAGGGGTGGTTGTCCAGATCACAAAGGCAGTATTTTTAACTTCCTTTGTGTTCTCGCCCATGATAGTTTTCAAAAAATGGGCAACGTCTTTTACTTTAAAGCCCACATCAATCGCTGGGGAAATTTTATTTTGGTATTCCACCTCTGCTTCTGCAAGGGATGAGCCACAGTTAACACACCAATGCACCGGTTTGGCGCCTTGTTGCACGTAACCTCTTTCTAAAATTTTACCCATGGAGCGCACGATATTGGCTTGGTAGCGAAAATCCATGGTCATATAAGGGTTAAACCAATCTGCCGTGATCCCAAGTCGAATAAAGGAATTTCTTTGTACTTCAATTTGGCTCATGGCGTATTCACGACATAAGCTGCGAAATTCCTTTGCACTCACCTTATCGTTTACCACCCCAACTTTCTTTTCTACGTTCACTTCAATAGGCAAACCATGACAATCCCACCCAGGGACAAGCGGTGCATCATAACCACTTAAGGTTTTGGATTTCACAATGATATCTTTTAAAATCGTGGTCAACGCATGGCCAATATGAATGTCGCCATTGGCATAGGGTGGCCCCATATGCAAAATAAATTTCTTTTTGCCTTTGTTATGTTCTCTTATTTGCTGGTACAGCCCCACCGATTGCCAATGACTTAAAGTTTCGTTTTCCCGCTGCGACAAGTTTGCCTTCATCGGAAAATCGGTTTTGGGTAAATTTAGGGTGTCTTTATAATTTTCAGTTGTCATAAGCTGCCTAATCAATCTCTACTTTATTATCTTGTTCGAAAAAAATCTTTGCCGTCATTATATCGTTAGCGATCTGTTGTTTTAGTTGTTCTATATTTTCAAAGCGCTTTTCGTCTCTTAATTTACGCAAAAAAATTACTTTTATTTTTTGGTTGTACAAATCATTACTAAAATCAAGTAAATGCACTTCGATAACATGCCTTGTGCCATCTACCGTTGGCCTCACGCCCCCATTTGCTACGGCATTAAAATATTTTCCCGCTATCTTCACCTTGGTTGCAAAAACGCCTTTAATTAGGGCGCTTGCAGGATGCACGCCTAAATTTGCTGTTGGAAAATCCAAAGTTCGACCCCGCTTTGTGC
>CAZHSJ010000035.1:0-17150 GCA_964535225.1 Uncultured Candidatus Berkiella sp.
GTCATTCCCTTATTTGTCGGGCGCGATAAATCAATCAAAGCACTTGATGCTGCGATGGCGCAAGGCGAAAAACAGATTCTACTGATGGCACAAAGAGAGGCAACAGAAGACAATCCTTCCGTTAATGATATCTATACGCTAGGTTCTGTCTCTACTATTTTACAGTTGCTTAAATTACCCGATGGTACTGTTAAAGTCTTGGTTGAAGGTATTCGTCGTGGTCGCGTTTTAGATTATATACATACCGATCCTTTCTTTTTAGCGAATGTTAATTTTGTTGAAGATTTGCCATTAAGAGAAGAAGAGGCAGAGGTATTAATACGTACTTTACTCAATCAATTTGAAAAGTATGTAAAACTAAACAAAAAAATCCCGCCAGAAATAGTAACCTCGGTTGCCAGCATTGAAGATCCTAGCCGATTAGCCGATACCATTGCTGCACATATGTCGTTAAAAATTAACGAAAAGCAAAATGTGCTTGAAATCTCTTCCTTACGCGAACGACTTGAGCGGTTAATGGCGTTAATGGAATCTGAAATTGACTTGCTTCAAGTTGAACAACGCATTCGCTCTAATGTAAAACGCCAAATGGAAAAAAGCCAAAGAGAATACTACTTGAATGAGCAAATGAAGGCTATTCAAGAAGAGTTAGGGCATGAGGCGAGTGAACATGAAGAGCTTAAAGATAAAATTGAAAAAGCAGGGATGTCGCAAGAAGCTTATAATAAAGCGAATGCCGAGCTAAAAAAATTAAAAATGATGGCACCCATGTCGGCTGAAGCGACGGTTTCGCGTAATTACATTGACTGGATGTTGCAAGTTCCCTGGAAAAAGAAGACAAAATTGCGTCTTGATTTACCAGCAGCAGAAGCCATTTTAGAAGAAGATCACTATGGGTTAGAAAAAGTAAAAGAACGCATCGTTGAATATTTAGCGGTACAAAAGCGCGTTAAGAAACTGAAAGGACCCATACTCTGTCTTGTTGGGCCTCCAGGGGTAGGTAAGACTTCACTTGGAAAATCCATTGCCAGAGCAACCCAAAGAACCTTTGTGAGAATGTCTCTTGGTGGTGTAAGAGATGAGGCGGAAATTCGTGGACATCGCCGCACTTATATTGGCGCTATGCCAGGTAAAATTTTACAAAAACTAGCCAAGTCTGGTGTACGTAATCCGCTTTTCTTGCTCGATGAAATCGACAAGATGGCAATGGATTTTAGAGGCGATCCGGCTGCGGCGCTTCTTGAAGTGCTTGATCCTGAGCAAAACAATACGTTTAATGATCACTACTTAGAAGTGGATTATGATTTGTCGGATGTAATGTTTGTAGCAACGGCAAACTCACTTAACATTCCTCCTCCTTTACTTGACAGGATGGAAGTGATTCGTCTTTCAGGTTACACCGAGGATGAAAAATTAAATATTGCTGAGCGTTATCTCATACCAAAACAAATGCATGACAATGGCTTAAATTCAGGTGAGATCACGATTACGCGAGAAGCCATTTTAGGCATTATCCGTTACTACACAAGAGAGGCTGGGGTTCGTAACCTTGATCGTGAGATCTCAAAACTTTCACGAAAGGTAGTTAAAGAAATTTTAATGCAGACCGATCCTGCTCCCGTTCTTATTAATGATGAAAATCTTGAAAATTATTTAGGTGTAAAACGTTTTCGATTCGGAATAGCTGAGGATCATGATCAAGTCGGTCAAGTTACCGGTTTGGCATGGACAGAAGTAGGCGGTGATATTCTTACGATCGAAGCGGTCGTTGTGCCAGGGAAAGGAAAAACAACGTCTACCGGTAAATTAGGCGAGGTGATGCAAGAGTCTATTACTGCTGCGATGTCAGTAGTAAGAAGTCGCGCAAAGTTACTTGGTATTGCAACCGATTTCTACGAAAAGAGTGATATTCATATCCATGTGCCTGAAGGAGCAACGCCTAAAGATGGTCCCAGTGCTGGGATTGGTATGTGTACCGCCATTGTCTCAGTACTAACCGGGATCCCGGTGAGAGCCGATGTTGCCATGACAGGTGAAATTACCCTGCGTGGCGAAGTATTGCCTATAGGCGGCTTAAAAGAAAAGCTGCTTGCCGCAAGACGAGCTGGTATTGCTGAAGTGATTATTCCAGAAGAAAATCGACGTGATTTAAAAGAAATTCCGAAAAATATCCAAGAAGATCTTAAAATCCATTGTGTAAAGTGGATAGATGAGGTTTTTCAAATTGCGTTGACGAGATTGCCGCAACCTGCGCCGGAAAGTGCTAAATCGGAATCGCCCGAGGAAGCGCCCAAGGAAGATAATCAATCTTCAGACGTTCTGCACCACTAACTCACAGGGCCAGTGTTCAACTGGCCCTTATTTATATTTATTCAACCAGCTGCACACATCTTTATTTTTCCTCAAGATCTTGTGCCGTCATGGATTCGGTGTTAACTTGCCGATTATTAAATTATTGAACAATCATCATAAGACATAAGGGGGGGTATCGGTGAGTAAGATACCAGTTAATAAAGCTGAGTTAATCGAAGTCATGGCTGAACAAGCTGAAATTTCAAAAACCTCAGCAACCAAAGCGCTAAATACAATTTTAGATTCTATTACAGTAGCATTACAAAACGGTAAGACAGTTTCCTTACTTGGTTTTGGCAATTTTTCTGTGAAAACGCGGGCTGCTCGTGTAGGCCGCAATCCTAAGACCGGCGCCCCTATCAATATCGATGCCGCTAACGTCCCTTTATTTAAAGCTGGTAAAGCGCTTAAGGATGCTGTAAACTCCGGCACCGTCATAGTTGAAGAACAAGAGAGCTAGTATTAAATTTAAGCTCTTTTTCGTGGGTGCTTAGCTCAGTTGGCAGAGCATCGCCCTTACAAGGCGAGGGTCGGGGGTTCAAGCCCCTCAGCACCCACCAATGTTATAAAATGGGGAGCGGTAGTTCAGTTGGTTAGAATACCGGCCTGTCACGCCGGGGGTCGCGGGTTCGAGTCCCGTCCGCTCCGCCAACCTACGCAAAGAGCTTCGGTTGGCAGGCCAATCAGCTCTTCGCACATCTTTATTTTTATATCCGTTTGAGGAACAAGCCATGTTGCAAAGCTTAAGGGATAAAGCGCAAGGTTGGATCGCCTGGATTATCATTGGCTTAATTGCAATTACCTTCGTTCTCTTTGGTAGTGAAAACTTTTTTAGTTCAAATGCCAATTCCGATGCCGTAGCAGAAGTTCAAGGAACAACCATTACCAGCTACGAGTTGGATAATGCTTATCGGCGGTATTTGAATCAGGCCGGCAATGAAGCCCAAGCAGAACTTGATCCTAACCTCGTTAAAAAAGAACTGTTGCAGGCTATGATTGATGAAACCATCATGATAAACGACGCAACAAAAATGGGGCTCACGGTTAGCCCGCAACGCGTCGGTTTAATGCTTAACAGTATTCCCTTCTTTCAAGTAGATGGACGGTTCTCAGCTGATAACTACACCCGTTTTCTGGTGAGCTCTGGCTATTCTGATGCAACGTTTAAATCTTATCTAAAAAATGCGCTAATCAAACAACAGCTTGAACAAGGCTTGATGCAAACGGCTTTTGCTTTACCCGTGGACATGAACGCATTAGTTAAATACATATTTCAAAAAAGGGATTTTAAGTATTTTGTTCTTTCGCAAAAGGATTTTGAATCTAAAGCACTAGCAACGGATGAAGAAATAAAATCGTACTATGATCAGCATCTACTCGATTTTCAAACCCAAGAACGTGTGTCCCTAGAGTATGTTTTGCTCTCAATGCCGGAACTATTAGCCCAATATCAGCCTAAAGATGAAGAAATCCAAGCCTATTTCACAGAAAATCAAGCTGCTTTTAATCAACCAGAAAGGATAAAAGTAGCACATATTCTCGTTGCATCTGGCAGTTCTGCAACTGAAAAAGAAAAAGAGGAAGCTAAAAAACGCATTGAAGATATCGCTAAAAAGATCAAGCAAGGTGAATCTTTCGAAGCACTCGCCAAAGCACATTCTGATGACAAAGCAAGTGGTGCCAAGGGGGGTGAGTTAGAATGGATCAGCAAGGGCGAAATGATCCCCGAATTTGAAAAGGCCTCATTTTCGCTAAATAAGAAAAACAATATCAGCGCTGTGGTTAAAACTGATTTTGGTTACCACATCATTAAGTTTGTAGACAGACAAGAAGCCAAAGTACGAAAGCTTGAAGAGGTTAAGGAAGAAGTCATTGCTAAAATGAAACATGAGTGGGGGCAAGAGAAATTTGCAAAAGTGGCAGACGAACTGAACGATTTAGCGTTTGATCACCCAGAGTCATTAGCACCTATTTCAGAAAAGCTCGGCCTTAAAATACAAAATTCCGATTTCTTTAGCAAAAATGAAGGCCCTAAAGAGCCCCAATTACAAAATCCAAAAGTGCTCGCATCGGCGTTTAGTAGTGCGGTGAAAGATGACAAAAATAATAGCGAATTATTAAAACTCGATGAAGAAAATTATATGGTTGTTAGGGTGCTAAAAGTTGAGCCCGCGCAGCAAATGCCTTTTGACACAGTAAAGTCTGAAATAAGAAATAAGGTTATTCAAGATAAAACTGAAGAGCTAGTGAAAACGCAAGCAAGTAGCATGCTTGATAAAATGACAAAAATGTCAAAAGAACAATTGCAGCAAGCCTTTAAATGGCAGGAAGCCGTTGAGGTAAGTCGTAATTCACGTTCCCCTGATATCAAATTAATTGAAGCCGCTTTTGATATGCCTTACCAAGAAGCACTTGGCACGTTTAAGCAAGTGAAGCTCAATAATGGTGATTATGCGATTGTATGGTTAAACAAAGTAACAGATGGAACTCATGCGCATCTCTCCAAGCAAGAGGTAGAGAGCTTTAATGCCCAGTTAGCGAAACATTATGGCGAGCTTGAGTTTGCTTTGTATGCTACGCAACTCATTAAAGAAGCGAAAGTAGAAAAGTTTGCTGAGAAGTATTAACGGTTAGTAATCAAGAAGCCCTTTTTCTACTGGCACCTACGTACCGCGCATACAGCGCACTTTCTACTTTATGACGAAACGCCTAATTTCAAAGAGTAATGGGTATATATCCTTCATTTGAAGTGAAAACTTTGAGTGGCAGGGGATTAAATCTTATGATCACCATCGATTTCTTTGTAAACCAACCTATAATAAAAGTAATGAATAGCAAATATATAGCCAATTAATTAACTTAAATATTAGGTTAATTGCTTGAGCCTAGGGATACCACAGATCTCGAATGCCAAGGAAGACATTCTGTGTTTGGTAAATTACATTGTATATTGCTTCTTACTCTGGCGATGCTAACCTTTGGTTGCGACAAAGGGGTATGGAATGATCCTTACGATGAAAATGAAGCCAAGAAGAACACGCTCTATACATCATTTTCTGAAAGACCCAAACACCTTGATCCGGCCATTTCCTACAATGCAGATGAGTGGATCTTTATCAATCAGATCTATGAACCATTGCTTCAGTACCATTATCTTAAGCGCCCCTATCAGCTAATGCCCTTAAGCGCGCAATCCTTACCAGAAATTACTTACTTTGATAAAAACAATAATCCTTTGCCGCAAAATGCGAGAAGCGAAGAGATTGCCTACAGTATTTATAAGCTCAACATTAAGCCGGGTATTCAATATCAAGCCCATCCTGCCTTTGCCAAAAAGCCAGGAAGTGATGAATTTTTATATCATCATGTTAGCAAAGAAAGTGTTTCTCACATGCATAGTATTAATGATTTTGAAAAAACAGGAACGCGAGAATTAGTTGCAGACGATTTTGTGTATCAAATAAAACGATTGGCTGATCCAAAGCTAAATTCTCCGGTACTTGGATTAATGGAAAATTATATTGTTGGCATTAAAGAATTTTCTAATAGGATCAAAAATAAATACAGTGAAACGGGTAGCTCTCAATATGATGTGACGTTTTTAGACTTGAGAGACTTTGCCTTTGATGGGGCAAAGGCAATTGATAAATATACCCTTGAAATAAAAGTGATAGGCAAACAACCGCAGTTTATTTATTGGCTAGCAATGCCATTTTTTTCCCCCATGCCCTGGGAAGCTATAGCATTTTATTCGCAAAAAGCACTCCAACAAAAAAATATAACACTTGACTGGTATCCTGTAGGCACAGGACCATTTACTTTAGCTAAAAATAATCCCAACCTGGAAATGATTTTAGAGAAAAACCCAAATTTTCACGGAGAAAATTATCCAACTGAAGGTATGCCGGGGGATGAAGAAAAAGGTTTGTTACAAAATGCAGGCAAGCCTATTCCATTTTTAGATAAAATTATTTTCGTTTTAGAAAAAGAACATATTCCTTATTGGAGCAAATTTTTACAAGGTTATTACGATCAGTCAGGGGTGAGCGCAGAAAACTTTGATCAGGTGATGAATGCAGGAGCCTCAGGAAATTTAACTTTAACCAATGAGCTTCATGAAAAGGGTATTAGACTTAGCACGTCGGTACAGCCAAGCGTATTTTATTGGGGTTTTAATATGACTGATGAAACAGTCGGCGGCTATACTGAACAAAAACGTAAACTCAGACAAGCTATTTCGATTGCAATAGATGTTGAAGAATATGTGAATATTTTTCTAAATGGCAATGCCATTGTAGCCATGAGCCCCTTACCACCCTCTATTTTTGGGTTCAATGAAGATAAAAATGCAAAAAACCCTTATGTTTATTATACCAATACTAAAGAAAAACATTTAGAAAGAAAATCACTTGCATTAGGTAAAAAATTCCTTAGTGAGGCAGGATACCCAGATGGCATAGATCCTAAAACCAATCAGCCCCTCGTATTGTATTACGATGCCATTGCTTCAAGCGGCCCTGAGTCGCAAGCACAATTATCCTGGCTTAGAAAACAATTCAAAAAACTTGGGATTGAGCTTGTTATTAGAGCGACACAATATAATCGATTTCAGGATAAAATGCGCAATGGGGATTTTCAAATCTACTTTTGGGGGTGGAATGCAGATTACCCTGATCCTGAGAATTTTTTCTTTTTGCTCTATGGTAAAAATAGCAAAGTTAAAGTTGACGGCGAAAATGTAAGCAATTATGAAAACCAAGCATTTGATAGCTTGTACGAAAAAATGAAAAGCATGGAAAATACACAAGAAAGAGCAGACATTATTGCGAAAATGATTTCTATATTACAAAAAGATTCGCCATGGATTTGGGGTTTTTACCCTAAAATTTACGTTCTAAGGCAAGGGTGGGTAGCGCCATTTAAACCTAATGCAATGTCACGTAACACGTTGAAATATATGTCGGTAAACCCAGCGTTAAGATATAACAGTATTATCAACTGGAACAAACCCATAGTTTGGCCTGTTTTTATCGGTTTGTTTGTTTTTGCTCTGTTGTGTGTTCCAGCCTTTATTAGTTACTGGCGTAGAGCGCATCATCCTTTAAAACTAGAAAAGCCTGAAAAATTAAAGGAGTAAACAAGTTTGTTTACTTATATAGTAAGACGATTTTTGTTTATGATCCCAATTTTAATTGGGGTAAACTTGCTTACCTTCGCCTTATTCTTTTTGGTAAACACACCAGACGATATGGCGCGGGTTCACCTTGGGCAAAAACATGTCACGAAAGAGGCCATAGAAAATTGGAAACATCATCATGGCTATGATAAACCTTTGTTTTATGATGCTGCTTTACAAGCAGAAGATAAATTTACCAATACTATCTTTTTTGAAAAATCATTGAAGATGTTTGCTTTTGACTTTGGTTTTTCTGATGCAGGTCGCGATATAGGATATGATATCTCCCAACGGATGTGGCCAAGTTTGGCAATCGCAATACCAAGTCTGATCCTTGGATTGCTCATTAATATTTCACTTGCTTTACTGATGATATTTTATAGATACAGCTATCTTGATGCGGCTGGCGTGATTCTATGCGTGATGATGATGTCGATTTCAGGGTTATTTTATATTATTGGTAGCCAATATTTTATTGCTAAATTATTACTCTTGGTTCCTATTTCAGGATATATACCGGGGTGGGAAATCGGTAAATTTCTTATTTTACCAGTTATTGTTGGCGTTATAAGTGGTATTGGGGCAGGGGTGAGATGGTATAGAACCCTATTTATAGAGGAAGCAGGCAAAGATTATGTTAGAACAGCGAGATCCAAAGGGCTAAACGAATCTGCAGTCCTCTTTAAGCATATTTTACGTAATGCGCTTATTCCTATTTTGACAGGGGTGGTAGCACTCTTACCCTTGTTATTTTTAGGGAGTTTACTCACAGAATCATTTTTTGGGATCCCAGGACTTGGTAGCTACACCATTGATGCCATCGGACAGCAAGATTTTGCCATTGTACGTTCAATTGTGTTTTTAGGCTCTTTTTTGTACATCATCGGATTATTACTAACAGACATTTCCTATACTTTGGTTGATCCACGGGTACGGTTTAAATAGAGATGAAATTTACTGCGCTATGGTCAGACATATTGATTTACTTGCTTGTAATAGCAAGTATTTTTCTTGTTCATCATTTTCTTAGCCAACCGCAACTACGCAATAGGTGGCGCAAAATCCTCTATCGTCCCATTAATATGGTTTCGCTGCTTATTTTATTGTTCTATCTGGTAATGGGGTTACTAGATACGATTCATTTTTATGAAACCTCAAGAGACTCGAAATTAAACACAAGTGGTATGGTCAGTGTTTTAGATAAGATACTCATGCCGCTTATTACAAATACTGAAAAAACTTACTCGGCGCCCTTTGCGGTGCATTCCTATGTTAAAGAAAACGTGACACTTAATGATGGAACAACAATAAGAGAATACCCTAGACTAAAATTTGGTGGGGCTCACTTAGCAAACCCCCAAACCAAATGGCATGATATCGGTGTTCGCTTTGCAAGAATAGTCTTGCAATCAGTCATTTTGTGGAGCGCGTTTTGTTTGCTGGTATTATTTTATGCCACACGGAAACATAAAATTTCATGGGACGATTTTATTGCAAAAGTGCTGGTTGGTAACACACTGTTCCCATGGCGCTCATTTTTGGCTTGTATAGGCGGGATTATTCTTTCTTTAGTATTTGTTTATGGTTTTATGGACTACTACCATATCTTTGGTACCAATGAAGTAGGGGAAGATGTACTTTACCAAACCGTAAAAAGCATCAGAACTGGTTTAGTGATTGGAACCATCACGACCTTAATTACCTTACCTTTTGCTATTATATTTGGGTTAACCGCGGGCTATTTTAAAGGGTGGGTAGATGATGTTATACAGTATGTTTATACCACACTTAGCTCAATTCCCGGGGTTTTATTAATCGCTGCAGCTGTATTGGTATTACAAGTTGTGATGGATAAGCATGGCGAGTGGTTTGTAACAGTTGCCCACCGAAGTGATGCCAGATTATTAGCGCTATGTGCTATTTTAGGAATAACGAGCTGGACAGGTTTATGCCGATTGTTAAGAGGTGAAACCTTAAAAATTTGTGAAATGGATTATGTGCAAGCGGCAAGATCCTTAGGATTGTCGCATATCGGCATTATATTTAAACACTTATTGCCTAATGTATTTCATATCATACTGATTACACTGGTGCTGGATTTTAGTGGGTTAGTCCTAGCAGAGGCTGTACTTTCTTATGTCGGGGTTGGGGTTGATCCTACTTCTTATAGTTGGGGAACCATGATCAATAGCGCACGGTTAGAAATGGCGCGAGTGCCTATTGTCTGGTGGTGCTTGCTCGCGGCCTTTATTTCTATGTTTACGCTGGTCTTGGCTGCCAACATTTTTTCAGATGCTGTTCGTGATGCATTTGATCCAAGAGCGCGCCTTGAGAGGATAAAATGACAGAAAAGCCCTTATTATCCATTAAGGACTTGAAAGTTCAAATAAACACCCCTAACGGAATAATACAGGCTGTCGATGGTGTTAATTTAAACGTTAAACGTGGGGAGATTTTTGCCCTGGTCGGTGAGTCAGGTTGCGGAAAATCAATGACAGCACTATCGATTAATAGATTGTTGCCTGATAATGCCTATTTGTGTGAAGGAACTGAAATATTTCTTGAAGATGTCGCTATTCATCACTTAAGTGAAAGTAAAATGCGATACATTCGAAAGAAAAAAATAGGAATGATATTTCAAGATCCTGCCACAGCGTTGAACCCAGTGCTGACAGTGGGACAGCAAGTAATGGAAGCAATTTTACATGCTAATGGAGAAAAAAAACTAGACACAAAAGCAGCCAATCTGGCTATGCTCGAATTGCTCGAAAAAGTGAGAATGCCGCATGTTAACGCCATTGTTAATCAATATCCTCACCAATTGTCTGGTGGGTTGAAGCAACGTGTCGTTATTGCGATGGCTTTAGCGCATTCGCCGTCGTTATTAATTGCAGATGAAGCAACAACAGCACTTGATGTTACGACACAAGCTCAAGTGCTTAGTTTATTAAAAGACCTAAATCAACACTTTGAAATGGCTATATTGTTAATCACCCATGATTTGGGAATTGTTGCCCAAATGGCCGATTCAGTAGCTGTGATGTATGCTGGCCATATTGTTGAAACTGCTGTTATTGAGGATTTTCTACATTCCCCTAAGCATCCTTATAGTAAGCAATTATTTGCCTCATTACCGGAACATACCAAACCCGGTCATGAGTTAGCAGTTATTCCTGGATTTGTGCCAAAATTAGATAAATACTTTACCTTGTGCCGATTTAAAGATCGCTGCAAGTATGTGTTTAGTCGTTGTGAACAAGAACAGCCTCAACTCTTTTCGGTAAATCAAAAACACCAGGTAAGATGTTTTTGGTATGATAATAATACGCTAAAGAAAATCCCCACACCTTTGCGGATAGAGAATATTAACAATCTTCAACAGGAAACTCAGGTTCATCCCTACGAACATGAAGAAGAAACCTTACTCATTGTTGAAGATTTAAAAGTTCACTTTCCGGTTAGAAAAGGGTTATTCAAAAGAACAGTTGGTCACGTTAAAGCAGTAGATGGGGTCAGCTTTAGTTTAAATGAGGGAAGCACGTTGGCTTTAGTAGGGGAATCTGGTTGCGGTAAAACGACCGTCGGAAAAGCTATTTTACGCCTTGTTGATGAAGCCAAGGGCAAGGTGCTGCTCGAGAATAATAATGTATCTGAATTGCACGGAAGAAAGCTTAGAAAATTTCGTGAAAAAATGCAAATGATTTTTCAAGATCCATATTCCTCGATGGATCCGCGCATGCGTGTTTCTGACATTATAGAAGAAGGTATGCTTGCATTAAATATTGGTACAGATAACAAGGAGCGTGCTGAGCGAGTTGAAGTATTACTAGAACAAGTCGGATTATCCTCAAGTTTAAAAGAGCGTTTCGCTCATGAGTTATCAGGAGGGCAACGGCAACGTGTTGCTATTGCAAGAGCGCTGGCGGTTGGCGCAAGTTTGATAATATGTGATGAACCAACCAGTGCTTTAGATGTTTCTGTTCAAGCGCAAATCCTTAATTTACTCAAGTCTTTGCAGCAAGAGTTGAGTATCAGTTTGCTTTTTATAACGCATAACATTAGCGTGGTGAATTATTTGGCAGATTTTGTTGCGGTCATGTATTTAGGTAGAATTGTTGAATATGGAACAACCGCACAAGTGTTACATTCACCAAAACATCCTTATACCATGGCCTTATTAAAATCAGTGCCAACCCTTGAAAAAGATGAACGCTATTTTAAACCGCTTAAAGGTGAGCTTCCCTCACCACTACACCCTCCTAAAGGGTGTCATTTTTCGCCACGTTGCCCCTTTGTTCATGAGAGATGTTTAGAAAAGTATCCTGACAACTACAACATTAAAGGGCAAGAAGTTAAATGCTATTTGTATTCCCCTGAAGAAATACATCAAGCCAAAACAAGAGCTGATCATTCAGCACCACTGACAACTAAGTTAAAAAGTATATAACAAGATGCTAATTCCCTGGATGGATGCTATCTTTATCATCATAAGGATAGATCTTAATAAGCAGGACACATGGGTGTAAATCCAGTAAATTCAGATAAAGCAAAAAAGATTCCGGTTAAAAAAATCCGGTTTTGCTTTGATGAATCTAAATCACTCAGCGATTGGGTGGCGCTTATTAATGATGCAGAAAATGCACCCCTGGGTTCTTATACACATAAACTGATTAATTCTAACATCAATGATCCCAACCTGAATTTCGACGAAGCACAAAAAATTTTAGAAAAAGGGCAGTTTAAAACCAAATTGTTACGCATGACAGATGATGTTTATTTAAATCCTGCACAAACCACCTTTACTTCAATACAACGTGCGATGGTGATTATTGGGTTCCAATCGATGCGTAATATTAGCCTTTGTTTGGGTATATATAATCACATGCTCGAGCTTTCTCAAGATGAGCCTTTAATGAAAGAAATAGTGCTTTCATTTTTTACAGCTATTTTGACGGCGCGATTAGCACAACGTAAAGCAAAGATTTTAAATTGTGAACCGTTAGTCGTTGCGGCTTTAACTTATTCACTGGGGTATATTTGCTTACAATTTTTTGGTGGTGAGACGGCTAAGCTATACAATGAACAGGGTGACACCTCAGGCACAATAGCGCCTCAAGAAGAGCAAGAAATTGTTGGATTTTTGCTTAAGGATTTAGCGATAGAATTAATTAAATCATGGAACTTGCCACCTCATGCTATAGCAGTGCATGAAAATGTTTCACAAGACAATATTGCGTATTGCGTTTTACTTGCAAGAGAAGTGACCCAAAATTTAAAAAAAGGTTGGCAGGATGAAAGCGCTATCGCAAGCATGAAAAAGATAGAGACTTATCTTAATTGCACGACGCATGAGGCGACTGCCATAGTGATGCAAACGTTAGAGCGCGTCCTAGAAGAAGTGGCCCTTTATGGTAACGATCAATTGATGACCTACATTCCAATGCCTGCTGAAGAAGAAGATCTGAGCGACGAAACGCCTAATGAAGCATTGGAAAGAGCTGCACCTAATGCTAGCCGTATTAAGGCAACAGTTCAACAACTGTCTATTTTAATGTCAAGACGTTCCCTTCCTTCTGTTAGCGATGTCATGAATATCGGCCTTGAAGGGATTTATAATGGCGTTGATTTTGATCGCGTTCTTTTTGCCTTGTTAAGTGCAGATAGATCGTTATTAAACGCTAAAGCTATTTTAGAAAAAAATAAATCTGATCTCATGCAAAATTTCCACTTTCAACTTAACAATCCTGAAGGGTGGCTTTTTCAACATATTCTTCGAGAAAAGCGAGCCGCCTGGGTTGGGGGACAAGGTGAAATGGTGCTACGGAAATACCGTAATATGGATTTTAATCGCAGAATTGGTAAAGGACAATTTTTTGTTGCGCCACTCATACTAGATAACAGGGCGATTGGCGTTTACTATGCAGACAGACAAGTCACATCACGAATGCTCGATACACGCAGTTATGATGCTTTTTCTGAACTTTGCGCTACCATCAACGAAACCATTGAATTGGTTAGAAAACACGAAAGACAGCAAAAGTAGTTTCGCCTAAGTCTTTTTTTCTAAGGTTATACCCCTTATGAATTTTAATAGCGCATACCAAAATATACTTGATATTCCAATGGCTACGCTTAACATTAAATAATGAGCACAAAGCGGTTCAAATTGAAATAGCTTCGCCAAAAGTGGCAAATAAATCGTTAACCCTAGAAAGGCTATTGCACTAATACTAATCCAGATAAGTATTTTATTTTTAAATATTTTGTCGCCAAATAAAAAAATATTATCCGTTCTGTTTGAAAAAATTAAGGCCACATTTGAAATAACTAGGCAAACAAAAGCAAACGCTCTTGCCTGTGGCTCGCTGATTTTATTTAGGACAAAGTGATAGGCTATTAAGGTTGTGATTAATATACCAACCCCTTGCATTAACGAGAATAGAAGCGTCTTTTTATCTATTAAGGGGACGTTAGGATTTCTTGGGGGGCGATTCATCAATCCCTCTTCTGAGGGTTCATTTTCAAATGCAATGGAACAAGCGGGATCGATAATAAGTTGTAAAAATGCAATATGCATGGGGAAAAATATTGCAGGCAAGCCAAATAATATAGGTAATAATGCGAGTCCCGCAATTGGAACATGTATTGCCATAATATAAGACATCGATTTTTTGATGTTGTTAAAAATATTGCGCCCTCGCTCAATTGCTCCAACAATTGAAGTAAAATTGTCATCTACAAGTACGAGCGAGGAAGCTTCACGCGCAACATCTGTTCCTCTGCCACCCATCGCAATACCAACATTGGCTGATTTTAGTGCTGGGGCGTCATTAACACCATCTCCTGTCATCGCAACGACATATCCTTGTTTTATTAGGCTTTGGACGATCCGCAATTTTTGATCAGGTGTAATTCGAGCAAATATTGAAGTATTTTTAATGCGTTGAGCCAAAGTAGTTTCATTCATTAAAGCTACTTCGCTACCAACGAGAATATCATTTGATGGAATATTAGCTTGCTTAGCGATAGCTAACGCTGTCGCAGCATAATCTCCAGTGATCATTTTAATTTGAATACCAGCGGCATAACATTTTTTAACAGCTTCCGGAATACCGACGCGCACGGGATCGTTAAGTCCAATTACGCCCAAAAAGGTAAATTGAAAACCTCGTTGATTATTTGGCCAAGATTCACCTTTATATTCTGCCCGTGCAACACCTATCATTCGTAAACCTTTAGATGCCATAGAATTGGTTACTGAATTTATATTTTGTCGAGTGGTATCATCCAATTGGCAAAGTTCAAAAATGTCTTCTGGTGCTCCTTTCGCAGCAACCACATAATCATGATGCTCCTGATTTGATTTCCAAACATGTGTCTTGGCTCTTAGATCAGGGCTGAGATCATACTCATGTACGAGCTCCCAATCTGGGTGTAAGTGTTCTGTTTTAGCAAGATAATGTTTACCTAAACGATGAAATGCTTTTTCCATGGGGTCGAAAGGTTGAATTTCGCTCGCCAGTATCGCAAATTCAATAAGTGAATCAAATTTTTGAGGTGGCTTTTCATGTTGCTCGTAGTTAACATCAAAGAAATCACCATCGACACATAGTTGATCCACTGTCATTTTATTTTCAGTAATTGTTCCAGTTTTATCTACACACAATACGGATATGGCGCCTAATGTTTCAATAGCAGATATGCGTCTTGTAAGCACATTTTGTTTTGACAAACGCCAAGCGCCAAGGGCAGGAAATATTGTTAATATCACAGGAAATTCTTCTGGTAGTAATGACATCGCAAGTGCAATACCAGACAGTGATGCCTTTAACCAGTCACCGTTTAGGTACCCTAACAAGATCACTAATATACCGCTGACTAATAGCCCTATTAAGGCAAATATTTTTACTAATTTCGCTACTTGATTTTGTAAAAGTGAAGTCTCATCTTCAAGTGTTTGTAGCGATAGGCCTATCTTACCTATAACGGTGTTTTTTCCCGTTGCATGAACACGGTAAGTCCCTTGCCCTTGTACGACCAATGTACCTGAATAAACTAAATTATTAGTTTGTTCTTGTGTGCCACAAGGCTGTGTTTGCGTTGGTGAACTTTTAAACACAGGAAAAGATTCGCCAGTTAGTAATGATTCATCTATTTGCAGATCGTTTGCTGATAACAAGAGTCCATCAGCAGGAATTCTATCGCCTTCGCTGACCATAATAACGTCATCAGGCACCACTTCACTACCACTGATACGTTGTTGTTTTCCATCTCTTAATACCAAGGCTCGAGGGCTGGTTAGATCACGTAATTTTTTTAAAGCGTTTTCTGTTTTACCATTTTGATAAAGCGTTATAGTTATAATTAATAGAACAAAAGTTGTTAATGCTAAGCCCTCTTGGGTTTCACCTAACATAAGGTATAATAATGTTGCTAGAAATAACAAAATAAACATCGGCTCGCGAATGACATCATAAATTATGTATAAAATGGTTCGCCGCTTACTACTTGGCAATGTGTTGTATCCGTATTGCTTTATACGTTCCGCAGCTTCTTTAGAGCTCAACCCTAATTGATTATCGTTTTGATTCATCATTCATTCTATGGATTTTTTTGTTAAGTACAGTAACTGTTTATTTGCTACGTTTATTAAGCTTATTTCAGCTTATGAACGGATAGGCGACTTTATTTAGCAGGTAAAAAAATATAAACAGACATTAAAACAATATAGCTTTTATTTACGGGAGATCAGTCGCCATCATAGTAAGGATCATACTCTTCGATTTCACGATGACGTCGTGGATTAGAGAATGAATAGACCATCCCAACGCTATAAGAAATAGCAGTTTTATAAGGGCTAAAACTATAAAAGTTATGGTTTTGATCGTGGCCTGTGACATTAACGCGAATGCCAGGATCGCTATTGACTAAGAATTTCAAACCAAGGCAAGGTAAAATGTTATATTGCGCCCCAAGACCTATGCGGCCCATGGCTTTATTCCCCGATTCATTTTGAAACTCAGTCCAAACGCCGTTTGTTAAGTGATTGATGTGGGCATCAATATGCCATAACGCTAAACCGCCCATAAAGATAACTTCAAAATTTCGCCATACTTCCCAATAAAAATTAATATCTAAATGAAAATCGCGCACGCGCATATTAATATCTGTGGCATCGGCTGTATTTTCAGGGAGAACAAAGATAATTTCTCCCCCTTCGTACTGATGCCCTTGTTGCTTGCGTGTTGATTCTTCATAGCCGATGTTGGTGCCAAAATAGCCATTGATTCGGGTACCGACATAAAAGTTATAACCATGATCCAATCTGGGGAAAATATCCACGTAGGTATAAGCAGGTTCAAGACCCCACCATTTGTAATCAACACCGATATGGGGTGCCCAAAAGGCAGCAAATGAAGTTGCAGGCAACGTTGAGAGTAGTGCGGTAACTAACAATCTTTTGTGCAACATTATTCATCCTTGAAAATGAAGAGTTCTCTTAGTTCATTTTGATCAGGATATCACCTTGAGTCAACTGTGAAGAGTAACCTTATTTTCACTTTATGGAGGCTAAGCCTGTAGTGGCCGACCTCTGTGTCGGCCATCTTTATCTGGGGAAGCA
>CAZHSJ010000036.1:0-17128 GCA_964535225.1 Uncultured Candidatus Berkiella sp.
ATATTTACTAAAGCGTTCATTGGGGTCCTGCTGCCTGGTTTAAAGGGTTACATCATACCGTAAACGCCGTGAAGATGGGAATGCAGAAGGAGCCAGTTTGGCGCATGACTTTTGGGCGCCGTGCTTAGTTGACGAGACTTAATGAGAGAGCACCTTTTTGTGTAATAACACTATTAAAACTGTTCCAATTGAAACACAAATGAACATGGTTAAGGCAAGTGGCCATAACGTACCAGTATAAAAATACCCCACAAGCTCTAGCAAGCAAGCTGTTATGAGCAATAGGAATGCTTGCCCAAGACCTGCTGATCTTCCCTTGGTATCAGGAAGTGCTTTTAACATGATGGGATATAAAATATTGATGGGAAAAACAATTCCTATTGAAAATAATACCATCACCATTGTAATAGGTATGGGTTGATTATTCGTCAAGTAAGACATTAGCATCAGTGTTATTACGCAGAGCAAACAAACAAAAGTGCCTATTTTAAGCAATATTTTTTGTTCATATCGGTGATAAAAAATCGGGCTTATGATGCAAACCAAGGCGAAGGTCAATGATAATGCACCTTGGTAAAAACCAAATTGTTTCAATGGGACCTGTAGGCTGCTCATATAAAAAATGGGCGCCATTGCCATGAATAACCAATATGCCGCAGTTAATAAGGAAATGCTGAACATGAGTTTTAAATAATAGGATGATGTTATTAGGGGCCTATAACTTTTTAACGATAAAGAAACCGCTTTGTTACCAACTTTACTGGGGATGGTGAAGATACATAAGAGTAAACACAGCATGCCCATAAGTAGCAAAACGGTAAAATTACCCCGCCAGCTAAAATATAAGTTAACAAAGCTCCCTATAACAGGCGCAATAGCCATTGCTAATGTTTTTACACCATTTATCAACCCCATCATACTTGCTTGTTTTTCACCTGAGTAATCTTCAAGAATAACAGGGAAAGATAAAATAGCGGGGGCGCTGATCCCAACACCTTGTAAAAAACGCCCTATCAACAACCAATTAAAACTGGGCGCTAACACGCAGCACAGGCTTCCGACAACAAAAATGACTAAACCTGAAAGCATCATAGTTCGTCGATTAAAACGATCGCCTAAAGCGCCTGCAAACAAAGAGCAAATACATAATGCCACAAAATTAACGCTCAAGGTTAATTGCACCAAAACGGGCGTTAATCCGAAGACTTGTTGTAATTCAGGAAAGCTGGGGATGAAGAGATCCATCTCCATACCACATAATATTTGAATCAATAATATACTGATAAATTTTGCCATGTATGGTTACTTGCTTATAAATATCCAATTTATGAATGAAATTTTGTTAAGGACTATATAACAAAAGAAGTGTATTAAAAAGAGAATCACATAAGACTAGTTTACAACAAAAAACGCTCTACTCGCTGATCCCTTTGCCAAGTTTAGCATACCTGATGAGCGTTTCATCGCACCTATCTTGGATCTCATTAGTGGAAACACCCGTTAAAATCCAAAGTGCTTCATCAACCGTTTCAACGGAATAAACATGAAAGTGACCTCGCTTGCAAGATGCTACAACCTCTTTTTTTAACATGAGATTTTTTACATTAGCCTGAGGAATAATCACACCTTGATTTTGCGTTAACCCCTTGGTTACACATATGTCATAAAAGCCTTCGATTTTTTCGTTAATACCCCATACGGATTGCACATAACCATATTGATTAACTGAACCGGTGACAGCGATAGATTGCTTAATGGGGACTTGTGAAATCGAAGATATCAGTGCGCAGATCTCTGCCAAGGAGGCGCTATCACCATCGACGGAACCATAGGTTTGCTCTAACACTAAACTGGCTGATAAAAATAAAGGGATCTCCTTAGCAAACCGCCCTTTTAAAAATCCCGTTAAAATAAGAACCCCTTTTGAATGATTAGCCCCCCCAAGGTGAACTTCTCTTTGGATATCAATCATTGATTCTTTACCTGAACGTGTTGTTGCCGTTATTTTGGTCGGCAAACCGAAGGAGAAATTAGGCACTTCTATGACGGACAACCCATTAATTTGACCAACCGCTTCACCTTCTACATTAATTAAAATAAAATCAGAATAGATATCTTCGTAGTATTCTTTGCGGATTTTGTCGATTCGATTCGTTTTAGCTAAAATTGCATTTTCAACATCTTCTTTTGAAACCACTTCCCGTTTATGAACGTTGGCCCAGTAACGCGCCTCTTCAAGCAGCTCTACGATGCTACTTCTTTGTAAGGATATTTTTCTAGAGTCTCCCGTTAAGCGAATACACTGATCTATAATTTGTGCAATCGCATCTCGATGAAAAGCACCTAATTTCCTTTTTTTAATGATTCTGGCAAGATAGGAAGTAAATAATTGTATATGCTCATCCGTGCGCTCAATAGTCGTTTCAAAATCAACAAAGACATGAAACAGTTTAATAAAATCATCATCCCCCCCCAATGATTCATAATACTCTTTATTACCCAAAATAATAACTTTTGTTGCAAGCGGAATAGGTTCTGGTTCGAGTTGGCTTGGCCCAGAGCTCCCGCCATGATGGGAAGGATCGATAGTTATTTTTTGCTCAAGCAGTATACGTTTTAAACTATCCCAAGCATGGGTGTCTTTGTCTAAATATTTCATTTCTAGTAACAAGTAACCACCATTTGCTTTATGTAGAGCGCCAGGTTTAATGAACCTAAAATCGCTCACGGTGTTACCTTCTTGGGTTACAGCTTCGAGTTGTCCAACCAGATTTGCATAATTTGGGTTACGCTCAAAAATAACGGGCGCATGTCCCTCTTTGTCATTGCTAATAATTAGATTTACTTCATAGAGAGACAAATCACTTTTATCATATCCGTTTTCACTTTTATTACTTATCTCTTTCATAAAGCGTTCTGGGTAATCAATGATATCATCCTGCACACTACGCAAATACATTAGGACCTTGGGATCGGTATAGTATGCTTTTAGTTTGCTCATTAATGAGGCAACAATTGCTGTACAAAAATCTGTTTTAATTTCTTTGATTTTAAGATGCATTTCTTCATATGATTTTGGCATCTCTTCTTTTAATTTAATGAGCCTGTTTTTAATTTTGTTAATTTTGTTACCAACTTCTTTCTTTTCTCTTTCGTTAAGCTTATCAAAGGTTTCCTTGCTCATTTTTTCTTTATCAATTAAGGGAACAACCTCAAAACTTCCTGCTGGACGTAAAATAGCCAAATTATTTAACGCAGCATCGTTTTCAATTTTGGCCATTATTCTTTCTTCTTTGCTTTTATATCTATTTTCAATTTTTTCTATTCTGCTTTTGTATTCCTTGCTCTGCGCCATGGAGGGTAATGCAAACTTAAGTTGCTCTATAAAACTCTTCATGTCTTGCTTGAACTTTTCACCTTCACCAGGCGTAAACTCTAACGCAATAGGTTTTTTGGGATCTTTAAAATTGTTAACATAACACCAATCGCTAGGCGGCTCTTGTTTTGCGCTCACTTTGTCTAAAAAATGCCTAATAAAATAGTGTTTACCTAACCCAGCAGGCCCGCAAGCATACATATGATGTAGCTTTGTTCGCATTTTAATACCAAATGAAAGTGCCTCAAGCGCTCTTGCTTGCCCAAAGTTTTCAACAAACTCAGTAATTTCAGCCGTAGTGCCAAAGTTAAAAAGTGCAGGATTGCATGCCGGGCTAAGCAATTGGGGAGTTAGGGGCTTTAATTTTCTCATTGTTAATGTCGCATCATTCTTTTATTTAAAAGTATAGCGTTTTAACTGCTGTTTTTAAAAATAGCAAAAATAGTTGCTATTTTTATTTATAATCGACGATTTTTTATTAAAGACTAAGAGGATATCTATGAAAAAAAACACCACCATTTTATTAGCAACGATGGCTGGCATGCTGTTCACAAACGCAGTTTTTTCTAAACAGAGTACTTCACAAAATGCAAATATCAAGTGTACTGGCGGAAATGCTTGCAAGGGCCAAAGTGCTTGCCAAACAGCAACCACCGCATGTAAGGGAATGAATCATTGTAAAGGCCAAGGGTACATTATGACGAGCGCTAAAGATTGTAAAAAAAAGGGCGGCAAAGTTGAGGAATAACGCTCATCGACCCAACTAGGCCGATGAGGTTTATTCTGTCTCCTGTTGATAGGCAAGCCACAAATCACGCACCGGCCCATTTTGGGTTAAAAGCTCAGTTGTCGTACCACTGGCAATCACTTTTCCATCGCTTAACATAATAATGCTGTCAAAAGACGGCAATAAATGTAGTCGATGCAGCGACACCAACATGGCAGCTTGAGGAAACGCCTTAATGACTGCAGATAAAATGGCTTTCTCCGTTGGTAGATCCACGCTTGAGGTTGGCTCATCCATTAAAATAAGTGAGCTAAACCTTGCTGCAAATAAGCCTCTTGCTAAAGCGAGCCTTTGTTTTTGACCCACCGATAAGTTTAGTCCCTTCTCACGAATATCCGTGTCTAACCCTTTTGGTAGTCCTGCAAGTACCTCTTCAAAACCAGCAAGCGTTATCATGTGCATTAATTCATCCTTACCACAGGGGAGATCCATTGAAATATTAAATCCAATCGTATTCTCAAAAATCTCTGGATCTTGTGGGATCAATGTTGTGACAGCTTGTAGTGGCTCAAGTGTATCAAAGGCCATATTATCAATCTTAAGCTCAACTTTCGTTGGTGTGTAAAGGCCACATAATAAATTCAGCAAGGTACTCTTACCGCCACCACTTTTACCAATCAGCGCTACTTTCTCGCCACGCTTAATTTTTAAATCGATACTATCGAAAATTTGACCTCGGCCATCGTCTTTAGCATGATGAAACGCAAGATGGTTAATATCCAAGTCATGCCACTTAAGCGCAACGGCTTCGCCTTGAGGTGTGTGAGCAAAACGTTCAATATCACGCAGTATTGGCTCAATGCTTTTAACATCTGTATCCATCCGCACTATCTCACCCCAATGGTAACTTAATTCCTGGAACACCGTGGTTAAGTCCCATTGATAACGAAATATCATTACAACAAGCCCAATCATAATAGCGCCTTGGGTATTAACGCTTTGCATAATATAACCGATTAAAACCAGTGCTTGCACAATGGCTAATGATGTCATCATGGTAAACCATTTTACCTCACTCAGGATGGCCTCCCTTTTAAAGATGGGCCATATTGCCATCATCCGTTGATATAAATTACTATGCGTCAAGCCACCTAAACGTAGTGTTAAAATAGTGGTCATATTGCTGATGTAATCAAACAGAACAGCACCAACATGATTTTCAACTTCGTTTTCTTGCGAGTAAAGTGGCACGAGTTTTTTATCGAATAATAAAATAGCGACCATCACGACAATGGATGAAGCTAAACTCACCAAGCCTACCGGTAATGAAATCCACAGCAAAAACCCTATCGATACAATAAACTTAATTAAAGTTTCAATATAAACAAATTGGTTTTCTGCAAAGCGATGCAACGCCGTTGAAGAACGGTTCAGTCGGGTAATAATATTTCCGGAATGATGATCTTGATGCCATTTTAAAGGCAACCGAGTTAATTGCTCATAAAGCACACTTCTTTGTTTTTGCTGTATTTTTAGTGCCGTTTTACGCTCAACAACACGCGCTGGCCCATGAAACAACCAAAAAATAAGCATCACACCAACACCGGCGCTAAGCCAAAAAATGACTTCACCTAAACGAGCGTTATTATAGTGCTGCAACACATCTATCGCGCGGCCAAATGCATAAGGGCTTAAACTTAATACCCCTTGTGCAATAATGTAGGCAATATAACAACCCACAATGGCTTTACGCATTGCCTTGCCATAATGCCAAACCGTCGCAATTAAGTTAAAATACGGATTTTTAAAACAATATTGGAAATTCATAGAAGCCCCCTAAACCAAAAACCTAGCCAACGTGTTGAGTGGATCACACCAGCGTTAGATTTTCGGAGTTCGACTGATAATAATGATCAGTAAAAGCCCACCAGTAACTGGGTGATGACTTTAACAGCTGATAATTATTCTCATTGGGTAAACTCCTCGATTTAGAGAACTACAGATTAGCGCACTCTTTATTAATAAATCAAGCAGAAATTTAATTGACAAGCCTAAAATGCCGTGAATACCAGATAGAAGGGATAACGAATCCTCTAAAGGGTTATCCCTCAACGATATAAATTAGTTTTTTTGTGATTTCTTAATCAAACCATAGTAAAAAGCAGCCATTGCGGCACATAATGCTAAGAATATGAGCGGTAATAAGCTTGCGCGCAATTCAAAACACCCTAAGCTTAGCACCACAGCGGTTGCCAACCCCATATTGATAAAGCTCATCACCGCAGATCCATGTGCCTTGTCTTTAACCTTGCTCATGGCAATGACAGACGCATTAGCCAAAATAAAGGAAAGCCCACTATAAATAATAAGCATAGGTATAAAAAGTGAGATCCAGGCAGGAAGTGCCATTTGAATGGCGATGATCATTGCACAGGAACCAATAACACTGATAATGACACCCACTTTAATAAGGGTGTCTAAGGCATATTTCTTAGCGCCATGGGCGCTTAGAAGTGATCCAACGATAAGCCCTATACAAGGGATAATATTTGCTAAACCATAAGCCGATGATGCCATTCCCATCATGTTAATAGCAATAAAAGGAGCAATGGCTGAAAAAACATAGACAAAGCAAGTTGATGCCCCCATCAATAAACCACCTAATAGTAGGGTATAATTGGTAAACTGTGTTTTATAGGCGCTTTGTAAATGCTTCCATTGTAGTGCTTTTTCTTGCAGTGGCTCGTTGAAGTTGGGTAATTTGTAGATAAACCATAACAAAATAACACCATAGAGGCTACCTGCAATGAAGCAACTCATCCAACCATAATACTGCGCTAATATTCCGCCTAAGGCTACGCCTAAGCCTGGTGTAATCGCAAAGGTAAGCATGAGATAGGAAATTTTTTGGCTTGCTATTTTTGGCTAGTAATATTCATTAACTAAGGTAAAGGTCATTTTTAGCCCAACCCCTGCCCCCAACGCTACTAAAAATCGACTTAGCACTAAAAGAGGAAAATAATGAATAAGGCCAGATAATAAGCAGGTTGCACTTGCAACTATTTGCAATACAACGCCCATGATAAGCGTTGGCTTTTTACCAAAGCGACTTGTCATGGGACCATATAGCAATTGCCCTAAAGCATAGCCTATTAAAAATAAGGAAACCGTTAATTGGGTGATCTCTTCACTTAAATGAAAAAAATCCGCAATTTCTGGCAACGCAGGCGTAAATAGGACTGCGTTTACCGACGCAAAAGACAGCATTAACATTAAGGTAAAAAATGGTAGTTTAATCTGATTCATACAAATACCCTCTCACATTAATCCCATTATATTTGTTGACTAAATTGTAAACAATAGCTATTTTTGTTATGATTTGTTTACTTAAATGCAACAATAAGCCCCTTCATGAACCAATTAACGTGTATAGTCACTTTTATTAAGGTTGTGGAATCCAATAGCTTTGCCAAGGCGGCCAAGGAACTGCGCTTTTCTACTGCGGCAGTGAGCCGTCAAGTCACCGCACTTGAGCAATTCTTGGGCGCTCAATTGATACACAGAACCACGCGGCGCTTATCTCTAACGGATATTGGTGTTGAGTATTATCAACAGTGTAAAAAAGCGCTCGCTCAATTTAACGCTGCAAATGAGTTAGTGCTGGGGAGCAAAGATGAAGCCAGTGGTTTGCTACATGTGTTGAGTAACCGTTATTTTGCCCAAACATTTATTTTGCCTCATCTTAAAACGTTTATGGAGCAAAACCCAAATGTGCGCATTAAACTAGAAGTGGCTGAGCGCTTTCCTGATTTAATGGAAGAAGGAATAGATATTATTTTTGGGATCTCAATGGAAGGTCCGGCCACTTTAAAGCGACGCCAAGTTGCTACGACGCGTTATGTGCTCTGTGCCTCAAAAGCTTATTTAAAAAAACATGGTGTTCCTAAAACGCTACATGATCTTACCAAACACCACTACATAACCCATAGCATGCGTGCGCCCGACAATGTTATTACATTTAATGAAACTGAAGAAATATATCTTGATCCCATGCTGTGGCTTAATGATAGCCGTGCCATGCTTGAGTGCGCCCTTGCAGGTCTTGGGATTGTTCGGCTACATGATTATATTGTGAAAGATGCACTTGAAAATAAATCGTTGATTGAAATATTACCTGAGTATCATCAAACGAAAATTCCCGTTTATTTGTACTATCAACCAAGTAAATATTTACAAGCCAAAATTAGAAAATTTATCGACCACTTTATTAATAATAAGTAAACCGAAGTTTAAAATAAAAATTATTCCACTTTGTTTATTAACTAAGCTCTGATAGAATTCATCTCCATCATAACAACTTATCTAGATAAATAAATTAAAAATGACCGTTAATAAAGACCAACTACAAAAAGAAACCCGGTTTTTGCTGAACAAGCAAACCGCCATCTTTGAAAAGATGATAGCGCCTACTTTAAAAGCAATTAAAAAAAGCAATATACCTTTGCTTGAGCGCGCTACCTTTGAAAAATGCGCTAATGACCTTAGAATTGGCTATGTATATCTTAAAAAATATCTAAACCCTAAAAATAATTTTGAGATTGCTCGCTTAAATAATTTAATTGAACATATAAATACCTTAATTGCACATTTACAAACACTCCCTTTTTCTAAAAAGCCTTCGACAACTTTACATCTAAGCTTTTTGACAAGAGTTACGCCTGCTTACATTGAAAAGCATCGCCTCTGGTTGCAAGGTTTAAAAGCACTCTATCTTAATGCACGTGCCAACAATGATCCTGTCAGTGTGGCCGATAATTGTATTTTTTCTTTACCTGATAATATTAATCTGCTTTGCAACTTAGAAAGTCTCTTTGCCCGATTCAACTCCCTTCAAACTATTCCCGTTGGATTATGTCAAGTTAAAACACTTAAAGAATTAGGTTTAGAAGGAAACCAATTACACCAATTACCCATAGAAATTGGGCAATTAGTTGCTTTAGAAGCGCTTAGTTTGGATAAAAATAAATTAACCAAATTGCCTAAGACAATAGGAAAACTTCATAAATTAAGAATGTTAGGATTAGATAGCAACAAACTACTCTCGCTACCTCCTACTTTAGCAAAATTACGCTTGTTGGAAATATTAGGGGTTAATAGTAACTTTATATTAGAAATGCCTGATTTAAGTGATCTTGTAAAATTAAAAGTCCTGGGTGCAAAAAATAATCTTTTAATTCAATATCCTCGTGTATCGAGTTTATCATTACCAAACGTTAATGCCACCAAAAATGTGTTTACAATGAAGAGTTCTCAAAAAGCAAAACAAAAAAGATAACGCTGTGTTTAACCTTTTTTTCCTCAATATAACTCCATATGCGTAAAAACCAGATAGAGTTCTTTAGAAGAAGATAATGCCCGGTAAAACCCTTTGCCTTGTAACATATACACGCCTAGGGCCGTTGCATTATCAAGAAATGTTTTATTTACTTGAGAGGATACATCTTGACGATGCCACTCTCCCTCTAGTTTATCGAGCATGTTCCAAATCACCTCAGTTTGCTCAACAAGGTTTATAGGAATTTCTTCGTTGTTAATAGCCCATTCCCAGGTTCCTTGTTCCTTAAAATGCGTACCTATCATTTGGATTTTTGCTTTAAGCATTGGCACGTCATTAGTGTAAAAAATAAGCGTTGCTTCTTCTGGATTAATTTCCCAGTGATCGTAGTGTTCAATTTTAAAATTACGTATGCATTGCATTTGAACTTGTTGTGTGTAGTCAAAAGCATCTTTCATTAAGTTCATAGTAAAAGACACTTTGGGGTGCAACTTATCAGGTTCCGTTTTCGCTAGACCATATTTACGCAATGGGATAAACATCAGCTTTACCACGACTGATAGGATTACTACCAAACCGAGTAATAGCAACTCTTGATGGGACATAGGCGCATTAACCTTCATTATTTCGTTGAGAAGTAGTAAAAACTAGCATAAAATTCACCTAAAATCTCGGGGGGAATGATGCGTACTGTCTTCACTTTGCTTTTTCTATTGCCATTTTGCTTATTTGCGCAAACACCGACAACCGCTTACGCTAAGCACTTTGGGCACTACCATGGTTGTTTCATACTCTATCATGTTAATGAAAATAAGATAGTTAGCCAATATAATCCTAATAACCGCTGCAATGAGCAACTTCCCCCCAACTCAACGTTTAAAATCCCCCTCTCCTTAATGGCATTTAATGAAAAGCTCATTACGCAACAAACCACTTTCAAATGGGACGGTACGCAGGGTGATCTTAGCGCGTGGAATAATGACCAAACGCCTGCCTCTTGGTTTACCAACTCCGTGGTATGGGTATCCCAAGACTTAACCCAGCAAATGGGTCTTGAGAAAATTAGACTTTATCTTTCCACCTTTAACTACGGCAACCAAGATTTTAGCGGCGATCCTGGATTAAACAATGGTCTTACGCATGCTTGGCTGGCAAGCAGTTTAAAAATATCTGCTGTTGAGCAACTTCATTTTTTAACAGCGATGCTTAACGGCGAATTAGGGCTTAATCAAACGGCTATAAAAGAAACCAAAAATAATATGTATTTGGGTAAATTAAATAATGGTGCAAGCTATTATGGTAAAACGGGCTCAGGTCGCCATGGACGTAACGAACGCTTATCTGAACCGAGTAAACTGCGCGATGGTTGGTTTGTTGGTTTTATTGAACAAGGTTCTGATCAATATATCTTCGTGAGCAATTTAAGTGATACTGTTGCGCCTTTAGCGGGGGATAACGCCTACGGGAGCCAAATACTTAAACCTATTACCTTGCAGTTATTGAATGAGTACTTTGTCGCCTAGGGGCAAGCAGTTACATTTTAAATAATATTTGCGCAACCTTGAGATCAAAATCTGGGATAGCCCCATGATCTTCCACGCTCCAGGCAATGGAAAGCACCGTCATACAAAAAGCCCAGGCTTTGATACGCTTTGCATCATAAGGCAGCTCTTCACATAAGATCTGTAACCGTCTATGAATGGTATCTGAAAGGGAACATTTTTGCGGGTAGAGATCACCTGGATTATAAATCATGGTGCTACTGGCAAAGGCGGGATCGCCAATGTACCCGTGCGGATCAATGACTTTCCACTCGCTACCACTTGAAAGAATATTGTCGTGATGCAGATCGCCATGTAAAAGCACATCCTGTGATTTATCCTTACATAACTGAGAAAACAAATCTTGAGCTTTATGCAACAAGATAGGATCTATTTTCCCTTGTAAGATAGATAATGAGCCAGCTAATTCAGATAAATGCTTAAATCCTGTAAAATCGGGGTGCTGAAATCCATGAAGATCTCGAATAAGTTGGCAGATTATCCGGGTTGCTTTATCATCATCCTCTTTGACAAGATATTTCAGGGGCTCTCCTGGAACAAGCTGCTCCATCAGGTAAGCATGATAATTCTCATCATACCAATACAGTTTAGCCACACCTTGATCAAAACATGAAAGCCATTTGGCCTCACGGGAGATATTGTCGCTATTGGGGGCTATTTTTAACACTGCTTGCTTGCCTGTTGCTATATCTTGCACACTGCCCACAAAATGGTATGTCAGATAAGGCATGGGGCTAATTAGCTCAAGATGCCGTTTTTCTTCTAATTTCCTAATAATTTCCGGCAATGCTTTAAGCCAGGCGCTACCATCTGCTTTATAGGTATCTTGAATATTGGAAACAAATAAAGGAGATAGCTTCATTTATCCGCCTTATACATACAAAAGCCACCCTCTTTAAACTTATGATTACCCATCACATAGACAAATAAAGAATACCAGATTGTTAAAAAAGATGTTTATATAATAAGGACCTTTATTATAAAATAAATTAAGTTATCAAACCATTAATAGGAAAAGTATGTCCTCCATAATTGTCATTGGGGCTGGTATTTCAGGCCTTTGCGCAGCTCTTGAGCTCTCCAAAACGCATCGCGTAACTGTCTTAGAGGCAAGAAATAGGCTTGGCGGACGAATTTATACCGTGACGGGCAGTGATAATCATACTTGCATTGAGCTAGGCGCCTCTTATTGGGAAGGGTTTAACGATAATCCCTTATATACAACCTATTTTTCACCTACTAAGCAAACGGCTAAACCCTTTGTGTTACAACTCAAAGAGCAAGACTCACAGATTATCGATCTCGATTCACCCAAAAAAGAAAATTTACCTAAAGAAGACATTCTAAAATACTATGAATTGGCTGGACAATATTTAAAACAAGCAAATCAGCACCGTTTAAACAAGACTTTTGATGAGATTATCAATCATATCGATTACTCAGCGCTAGGCCCAGCCCAAGCGATGTGGGTGAAAAAAATCATTGAACTGCAATGCATTCATCAAACAACGCCGCTATCTCAGATTGGCTTTCCTGATTTTACTATTCCCCGAGATAACACAAAATACACCGCCTATAACGAAGCAAGCGCCAACTTTTGCTTTGTTGGTAATGGTTTTAATAAATTAATTAACCAAATCGCATCACAATGCACCGATAACGGTGTCGACATTTTTACCAACTGCCCTGTTACCCATATTAGCGATAATGGTATAAACGGTGTCACTTTAAACACAGCACAAGGACAATTTACGGCAAACAAAGTTATCTGCACCATTCCCCTTGGCGTTTTAAAAACCCAAGCACACACGCTTTTCAGGCCAAGTTTATCCGCCGAAAAAATGCAAGCCATTAAAAACATAGGGGTTCATGCCTCTACTCGGGTGGTACTTGAATTTGAAACCCCTTTTTGGGATAACCCTGCGCATTGTCCTTATATTTTACTGAAAAATTCCCAATCACCTGGCATGAAAGAATTTAGAAGTAATTATCCCTTACATGGCAAAGCCATTTTACAAACACCAAGTTTTGCCAAAGAATCTGAAAATCTTAATGATCAGGATTTGATTAAACTCATTACACACCAACTGCAAACAGCTTTCCCTAATCAAGCTATTCATCTTCAGCATTTTATCGTGCATCGATGGACAAACGATCCCTATGCGCAAGGGGCTTACCCCTACCGCACCTTATTGATGGATGAAAATAATCATGGTGCTCTCGAAAGACCTGAGGGTAATCTCTACTTTGCGGGTGCGGATTTTTCTCGTTTTGGCTTTTCCGTACAACATGCCTATTTTAGCGGCCTACAAACTGCGCAAAGGATCCTGGACAACTTGTAGTTGAATTTTTTTACAGGTTAAACCAACTGCATTAAGCTATACTTTTTTCTTATTTACATAAGAAAAAAATATGAAAGTATCAAAGCACGTTGGCGATCTTCTACAAAAATTTGAGCAAAAGCTGATTGGGGATGGTTTAACGCCGGAAAATGCACACAAAAGTGCACGAACGATGTCGGTGGGTGATCTTGAGCAAGTGCAAAAAGATCTTGTTCGGCATCCTAACATTATTGTTATCAATAAAAAAACGGGAAGAACTACAAAAATCCCCCAGAGTAAATTCAACAACAACTTTAAAACACAAGATTTTTTAAAACACCTCTGTAGCGATAACGATGCTTTATATCATTACCTAACGAAATATGCGCATCAAGGTGGCTTTCTTCATTTATCCGAGCTTCTGACAACCTATTATTTCGGACCATTTTTTCGGTTCGACATTGAAAATAAAGTGGCTACTTTCACTATCGAAAAAGATGGCTCCCTCAGTTTTGAAGAAAAATTTGATATAAAAAAGGTAAAAACCCCAGAAACAGAATATGAAAGTAATTCACCTGATCCCATCGCAACGTTTACTTTAAAATCACATCTATCGCTCAATGATAATCGTATTACACATACTTGCTCTCCCTTACAAATTAAAATAAAGGATAAAGTTGCTAGCAAGTTTATTGAACATCCAAAAAGTAATTTTTCCAAGTTTATAGGCTGGGTAAGTGATTCCGTTGCGTGGTTGTTTAGCAAATCGTATCGAGAGCAAGAATTAAAACGCCAAGCCGTTGTTGCGCCCAGAAAATTATAACTTATTCGTATAAATGTACTTTAGTATCGTACTTGATACGGTTAAGACAAAAGCTGCTGCGAAAGGATTTGATATTGGCTTCTTTCACAAACACCCGGCGTGAAAATTCATGATAGTGGTTCATATCTTTCACATAAACGACTAAAAGATAATCAATTTCACCAGAAATAAAATAACACTGAATCACTTCTGGCTCTTGGAGTACTTTCCGCTCAAAATGACTGAGCATGTCTTCTCGTTGCTTTTCTAAGGTAACGCTCACAAAAACGGTAAGGCATTGCCCCACCTTAACCGGATCAACAAGCGCAATATCTTTGGTAATAATCCCCAAATCACGTAAGCGCTTAACCCGACGAAAACAAGGCGGAGCGGAGATCCCCACTTTTTCAGCCAAGGCCAGATTGGTAATTTGGTTGTTTTCCTGAAGGATATTAAGGATTTTCCTATCAATTTTATCAAGTTCGATAGGTTCCTGAAGGGGAGCGTCATTACCATTTCTATCATTTGAAGGCTGATTTTTTTTCATAAATTACTCAACATCTGGGTGGGAAATGATACGCTAGCCTTAAAAAAGTAATATAAATCAATATTTTGGTGGATTTTTTTATATATGTTACTTATTTTTACGGTACAGTCATTATAAAGTGAAACAAATGCAAAGAAAATAAGAAAATTATTCATTCTATAGATCGTTTAGACTGTGGACACTATACTCTAAGAAAAGGTTTCATATCATGAATCAAAGTGCTGCAAAATCGCTTTTATCCTCTTCAATTGGCAACGTATTGGAGTGGTATGAGTATACGCTTTATGCGTACTTCGCCACGGTGATAGGTAAGTTATTTTTCCCACTTGAGAATCATTTTATTGCCATGTTAATGACCTTTTCCACCTTTGCCATTGGTCTTGCCGCAAGACCCATTGGGGGGATTATTTTTGGCTACATGGGAGATAGATTTAGCCGCAAGCAAACCTTGATGGTAACGATGTTGCTTATGTCAGTGCCTACCATGTGTATTGGTTGTTTACCAACGTATAGTCAAATTGGCATGGCAGCCCCCATTTTATTAATTTTTCTGCGTATTCTCCAAGGCATTGCCTTAGGGGGAGAGTTTGGCGCTTCTTGTGTTTATTTGTTTGAATCGGTCCCCCAACATAAGCGCGGCTTTTATGGGACACTTGCACTAACCGGCGTGGGCCTTGGGCTAGTGTTAAGCTCTTGTACCATATTTATTGTTGAGTCCTTTGCTTCAGAAGAAGCCATTTATGCCTATGCATGGCGAATTCCTTTCTTTATTAGTGTGCTGGGCAGTTGCGTTGCTTTTTATATGCGTAAAAATCTACTTGAAACTAATGATTTTATGATAGTAAAAAAAGCCAACGCGCTAGTTGCTAATCCCTTAAAAGAAATGTTTAAACATCACAAATCGAACTTATTAGGCTTGTTTGCCATTTTTTTAACAACCCAAATAGCCTTTTTCGTCGTGTTTATCTACGGAAAAACCATGATGATAGATTTCTTAGGGTTCTCACACCATGAAGCAGGTAAGTATATTTTATTCACCGTTATTAGTTATACCATCGCAACCGTTATTTTTGGCTATCTTACCGATAAGATTGATAAAAGAATTATTATCCTTCTTGGGATCATTGGGATATTCTCTTCTGCACTATCTTTTGTGCATGCCCTAAAGGGGGGAGACGCCACCTCCATACTGACAATGTGTATGTTATTGGGCATGCTCATTGGCATGACTGAAGGCACCCTTAATCCCTTGGTTGCAGAATCTTTTCCCACTAATATTCGTGCTACCAGTGTGGCCTTTTGTTGGAACTTTACCGCCGTATGTTTTGGCTCAGTAGCACCGATAGTTTGTATGTGGCTCATTGAAAATGCCGGCGGCGTGGAAGCTGTTGCCTACTACTTAATGTTTGCCTGCACCATCAGCATGATAGGCATTCTGTGGAAGCTATTTTCTAAATCCTCATCGAGATTGGATCCTATCCTTTCTGAAGAATAACAAGATGAGGAGCCTCCATGAGGCAAGAAAATGGTAATGGATAAACCAACAACAGCAATACCTATTACTTTAGATAGTATCGATAGAAAAATATTAAATATTCTTCAAGAAAATAATCTAATTACCAATCTGGCCTTGGCAGAAAAGGTGGGGCTCTCTTCCCCACCTTGTTTTCGTCGTGTTAAACGTTTACGCGATCTTGGCATTATTACCAAAGATGTATCGTTGGTCGATCCTTACAAAATCGGCAAATGCCTTATTGTTTTTGTGAGCGTTACCTTGGAAAAACAACGCGAAGATATGCTGAGTCATTTTGAAAGAAACATGTTAGAAGCCCCTGAAGTTGTGCAATGCTATTTTATTTCAGGAGAAATAGATTATCTTTTAATGATACATGTTAAAGATATGAACCACTTTCACGAATTTTCCCGCAGGGTGTTTGTAAAAGAAGCCAATATTAAATCCTTTCGAAGCAGTTTTTGCCTTAATCGCGTTAAATACAACACCAAAGTTCATTTATAATTTTAATAATGTATCGTGATACGGGTTTTACCTACTTCTACAAAATTTTCATTAAGCCATTGTGCCTCAGCTGGTTCAATACGAACACAACCATGACTTGCGTTGTAATCTGGTATTGCATACGAGCCATGTAAGGCATAGCCACCATGAAAAAACATGCAATACGGCATTGGCGCGCCTCCACGTCCTACGGGAAAGCGCGTAGATTTGCAGTCTTCATCTCCTTTTCTAAAAATAGTAAAGGTCCCAGTCACCGTTTCACAATTTTGTTTTATGTCAGGACAATATTCTTTGCCGCCAGAAGCACGCCCCTGTCGCACCATTTCCCCCTTCTCATCAAAAGCGGCCCACGTGAGGTTTTCCAAATCAACTTCAATGGTGTTTTTTTCAGAAACACCTGTGAAAATGTTTTTTTTCTGCTCATTTTGCCTTTGCACTGCG
>CAZHSJ010000037.1:0-16783 GCA_964535225.1 Uncultured Candidatus Berkiella sp.
AATAAGGTCACTAACGCTTGGTGATTAATATAAGTTCCCGTTGGGTTATTTGGATTAGCAAAAATAATCATCCGAGTTAAGGGGGTGATGGCGTTAATCATTGCAAAGACATCAAGCCCATACTGTTTTGCGGGAATTTCTCTGACGTTTAGTCCTAATCCTTGCGCTAAAATCTTATACGCAGAAAAAGCATATTGTGGCACTAAAACCTCATGATTCCCCCACACAAATGTTTGGATAGCCATTTTTAAAACATCTTCAGAGCCACTACCCATAATCAGTGAGTCGAACTTAACATTAAGAAATTCACTCAGGGTTTTTTTGAGATCAAAAGCATTGCCATCTGGATATAAAGCAAGCTCAGAAAATGTTTTTGCCAAATTTGAAGTAACATATTCGCTTGTACCCAAGGGATTTTCATTGCTGGCCAATTTAATAAAATCTTTTATGCCTAATTCACGCTGGCATTCTGCAATGGGCTTTCCCGGCTGATACGGCTTTAGGGTTTGTAACCGTGAATGAACTAAGGTTCGGGGATCAAAAATAGTTTGTGTGCTCAATGTAGGTTACTCTATTAATTGCGTTTCATTAAAGGGCGTTGGTAACTGATGGGCTTGATGCAGTATTTCTAAGCCAATAATACAAAAACCAAATATGAGGGAAATTATCAACATGACTCTGCCGCCTGACACACGATAACCGTTGGCAAGATGCAACCGATATCGTCCCCACCATGCCATCAGGGCAGGATAAATCACCAATAAAATGGCGGCAAAAAAACCGGCATAATGAAGGGCAGTTATAAAGCGAGGATAAAAAAGCGCCATTAATACTGGTGGCAAAAAGGTGAGCGCTGCCAGCGAAAACTTACCTTTGGTTGTCTTTTCAATTTTAAAACCATCGGCAAAGAAATCGAACAACCCTAAGGCTACCCCTATAAATGAGGTTAACATCGCACACAAACCAAAAATGCCGGCAAACAAGGTGATATGAGAATTTTGCAATATCTCAGTTAATAATCTTGTAAGCTCAATCACCGCTTGTTTACCTGAAGCTTGCTCCTCATGCAATATCGCTATCAGACCATGTTCTCCCTTGATGGGGATCACCCCGAGCACCAATAATTCCCACAATAAATAAACGACTAAAGGTAACAAACTACCAAGAAAAATAGCAATCCTTAATGCCTTTACATCACTGTTAAGATAATTTTTTAAGCTTGGAATAAGTAAATGAAAACCAAAAGAGGTTACTAATAAAGGGCCCGTTGTCAACAAAAACGTTGGATCGCCATGGGTTAATAATTGGGGCGTGACTTTTGGAACGACAGTAGAAACCAGCGCGATATAAGCGCCAATTAAACCCACCATCATTATCCTGTTAGCAAAGTCTACCGATCGCGCGCCAAAATAAACAATCGCAGCAAAAATACCAACGGTTACCCATAACCCATAGGACTCCGGTAAACCCGCTTTAGCCAGTACTTTACCAATAATGCCAGAAGCACCCGCCGTATAGGCTGTCATCAGTGCATACAAGAATAAGACGTAAGTTATCCAGGCGATGATTTCCCCAACGCCACCTAAGGTGGATTTGGCCATGGTAATTAAATTCGTATCTTGTGGGTACCAAAGCGATACTTCCAACATAAAGAACGCACTTAACGTCATCATCAACCAACAAAAAATAAACAACATACAGGAGGGATAAAAGCCACCTGCCGCCGTTGCAACAGGCAGAGCCAACATACCAGCACCAATACAGGTGCCTGACACTAACATAGCGCCACCAAAAATCTTACTGAGCGACATTGCCAAGCGTCAATCTCCTTCGTTACGGTAGGCAAATACGAAATTGGCTTGTAAAGTAACAAATTAGTCCATGCTTTGGAACTATGTCTACCTCATTTTTCCCACTCTCTTGGCAGAATCGCAACTTTGCTCTAGGGTATGAACTTAAGGGACATAAATACAAGTTAGACGCTTAAAATTTATAAGGAGGTCATCCATGACCCAACAAAGCCACGATAACCCGATGGAATTAGATGGATTTGAATTTGTCGAGTTTGCAAGTCCCTTTCCTGATAAATTAGAACAACTCTTTATTTCCATGGGTTTAAGCAAAATTGCAACCCACCGCTCTAAAAATGTCCATCTTTTTCGCCAAGGTGAAATTAATTTTATTCTTAACAATGAGCCAGACAGCCACGCACTTGCCTTTAGCAAAGCACATGGCCCTTGCGCTTGCGCGATGGCCTTTAGAACCAAAAACGCCAAAAAAGCGTTTGATATGGCCGTTGCTAAGGGCGCGAAACCTTATCTTGAGAGGAAAATAGGCCAAGGCGAAATTGAGATCCCCGCCATTTATGGTATCGGGGGTAGCCTACTTTATTTTGTCGATAAATATGAAAATGAAACTATTTACGATACCGACTTTGTTCCGCTCAATGGGGTTGAACAACACCCCCTGGGTGATGGTTTGAACCTTATCGATCACCTTACCCATAATGTGTATCAAGGCGAAATGGATAAATGGGCCAATTTTTATAAAGATATATTTAATTTTTTTGAAATTCGCTATTTTGATATTAAAGGTGAAAAAACAGGCCTGGTGAGTTATGCACTTTCTAGCCCTTGCGGAAAAATAAAAATTCCATTAAATGAATCTAAAGATGATAAATCGCAAATAGCCGAATACCTGAAAGATTATAAAGGTGAAGGCATACAACATATTGCTTTAGCAACTGACGATATCTATTCCACCATAGAAAAATTGCAGCAAAAAGGATTAAAATTTCTCACCACCCCAGACACCTATTATGAAATGATCAGAGAGCGCATCAAGGGGCACCACGAAGATATTAATCGCATGCAGAAAAATCAAATTTTGATTGATGGCGAAGTGGTTAATAACGAAGAAAAAATTCTGCTACAAATCTTTACCGAAAATGTCATTGGCCCCATCTTCTTTGAAATTATTCAACGCAAGGGTAATGAAGGTTTCGGTGAGGGCAACTTCCGCGCCCTATTTTTAGCAATAGAACGAGATCAAATGCGTCGAGGAGTACTGTAATGAAACTAGCGACCTTAAAAACCAACCAACGTGATGGCCAACTGATTGTAGTGTCACAAGATCTTACCTTGGCAACCAAGGTACCTGATATCGCTTTAACGTTACAACAAGCTATCGATAATTGGGATAAATGCGAAAGGCCTTTAAAAACCATTTATAACGAATTAAATGAGGGCAAAATTAAGGACAATTTTCCTTTTGATGCCAATAAGGTGCATTCACCCTTGCCAAGAGCTTATCAATGGGCTGATGCTAGCGCTTATGTTAATCATGTGCAATTAGTGCGAAAGTCGCGTGGCGTTGAAATGCCAGCGTCCTTTTGGACTGATCCTTTAATGTACCAAGGCGGCTCTGATACTTTTATTGGGCCTTGCCAACCAATATTGGCGCAAGATCCTGCTTTTGGTATTGATTTTGAAGCAGAAGTTGCGGTGGTTACCAAAGATGTGCCGATGGGTGTGTCAGAAGCGGATGCCGGTAAATACATTATTCTTTTCATGATAGTCAATGATGTTTCTTTAAGAAATTTGGCCAAAGCAGAATTAGAAAAAGGTTTTGGCTTTTTTAACTGCAAGCCCTCCAGCAGTTTTGGCCCAGTTGCTGTCACACCAGATGAATTACAAGATGCCTGGGACGGCCAAAAAGTTAATCTGCCGCTTTTTAGCTATTTAAACAATCAATTGTTTGGCCAGCCCAATGCTGGCGTTGATATGACTTTTGGTTTTCCTAAATTAATTTCCCATGCTGCTAAAACCCGCCCCTTAGGCGCAGGCACGATTATTGGCTCTGGCACAGTTTCTAATACTGATCGATCAAAAGGCTCTTCTTGTATTGTCGAAAAACGCATGCTAGAAACCCTTGACCAAGGAAAACCCGTGACAGAATTTATGCAGTTTGGCGATAACGTACGCATTGAAATGTTTGATAAAAATGGATTGAGCATATTTGGTGCTATCAATCAAACGGTCGCTAAATACGAGGGCTAGGTCGCTATGTATACATTATACGACTACTATCGCTCAAGCGCTTGTTATCGTGTGCGGATTGCGCTCTATTTAAAAGAAATTCCTTATGAGCAAGTGCCTATTCATTTGGTGCAAAATCAACAACACGCGCAAGATTATAAGCAGATTAATCCGCAAGGTTTAGTGCCCGCGTTATTTTTGCCAGAGTCAAATCAAGTGCTCACCCAATCGATGGCCATTATTGAATATCTGGAAGAAACGGTTAAAACATCTCCTTTATTGCCAACGGATTTAATTGCTCGCGCTAAGGTGCGTGCAATGGCCAATATGGTAACTTGCGATATACACCCTCTTAATAATCTTCGTGTGCTTAACTACTTAAAAGATGAACTTGATGTTGATGATAAAGAAAAAATGATCTGGTATTTTCATTGGATAAAACTGGGCTTTGATGCGATTGAAACATGCTTGCAAACGCAACCCCATGGTCCCTTTTGCTTTGGCCAATCCCCCACCCTTGCGGATGTATGCTTAATACCACAAGTGTATAATGCAAAGCGCTTTGCGTTTAATCTGGATAATTACCCGCTGATAAGCAACATCGATAAACAGGCAACCAAGCATCCTGCTTTTATGAAGGCCCTGCCTGAAAATCAGCCCGATGCTCATGCTACCTAGTTTTATTGTGGCAAAAAAAAGGGATCTTTCGATCCCTTTTTTTAATGTGTTTGTCGCGTTCTACGACTTGGTAATTTTTCTTGACTGTGGCTACTTGGGCTACCGTGACTTTGCTCCTCACTATAACCTTCCTCTTTGTCAGAAGCCATCGGGGAAGCAGGGGGGCTCAACGCTAAGGTAAGGCCACCTTGTTGCTCTTTTGCTCTCTTGAAACTCGCCAACAGCGAAGGTCTTGGATTAGTGGCAACGTTTACCACAAAATCTTGTGGCGCCACACTTGCTTTTTCGGCTTCAAAGGCCGCCTTCTCTTTTTCAAAGACTTGTTTTTGCAATAAGAAATCTTGCTCAGCTTCGTTTAATTCTTCACGCTGCTTTTCTAATTCGTTTCGTAAATCATCCGCTGCTCTTTGCTTGTCGTCCATGGCTGTCTCACGCTGAGCAATTTCTTTTTCAAGCGCAGCAACCCTGCGTTCTCTGTCTTTCACGGCTTTAGCCGCTTCATGAGCAACCTTTTGTTTAGCCTGCTGATGTTCTTTTTGCGCCGCTTTTAATGCTTCTTGGGCAAGCTCCAGCGCTGCTTGCTCGCGTTTGAGTGCCTCTTTGGTTGCGTTAATTTCCTTTGTTGCCGCGGTTATGGCGGTTTGCCTTTCTGACAGCGTCTTTGCTTTCTTATTAAGCGAGCCTTCCTTTGTATTTAGTTTCTTTTCTTTTGCTTCAAGCGCCGCTTTCTTTTGTTCTAAGGCTTTTTCTTTTTCTTTGAGCGCTTCTATTTGCGCTGCCAAGTCTTTGTTCGCTTTTTCAAGTGTGTCTACTTTACGAAGTTGACGAATATTCCAAGTGAGTCCTTTTTGCGCAAGCGCCGCTAATCCCGCTTCAACCACTAAAGCAACGCCTTGGGCGTGTAGATTATTTGCAAGACTTCCAAACAGCGGACTTAAAAAGGAATCGGCCACACTTAATAACGCCTCAGGAGCGCCAAACCACCATGCGCCAAATCCTGCTGCAACAAAAGTAGCGACGGTTGGTGCATCTTGAATAAGGGTATGAATATAGGATTTTCGTAAAGAAGAAGAAGGTTCATCACTAAGATTATTGTCTGAGGTTCCGCGACGTTTAGCCATATCTTACCTCTTTTTTTTTATGATTGAATTCGGATCAGAAATAATGAATTTTTTATATTGTTATTTACAGAACTACACTGGATTGAATTTATTTTTATACCAGCGGAGAAAATATACCCCTGTTAATTTAGAAAATCAAAGCAATTCGTGCTCCTACATCGATCCGCAAAACAGTTAATTAGCTTACAACTTAGGATGGGCACTCATAGCAAGGAAGCATGGGCATCAGCATGAGCACTTAATCCAAAACAACATAAGATCTCTGCTTGTATGTGTGTAATTACCTTTAAAAATGATAGCCAACCTCCCCCTTAATTTTATATTCTATATATATGAGAGATGATGCTATTTAGGGGGATATCACCGTATGCGTGAACAAGATGCTGGTAACAACCACCCCCTTTACTACCATAAATTAAAACAAGAACAAAATAAGAAGAAATTGTCGGGGAACTTATCGCCTGCGCTTTGTGCCTTTATTGCTAAACAAGAAAAGCCCTTTAAAGATGAGGTAGCTAATGCCTTTGTTAATATATTGCTGCGACATTTAGCAAATAAAAAAAGCGAAAACAGTGTTGATTTAAATCGACTAATCAGTGCAGAAGAACGCAGCACGAATGAGCACGCTGAAACGGCCTTAAGGGATATTTTAGCCTTACAAAATATAACCCAACTCCCTGATATTATGTATGGACAATCCGTTCCCATAGAACTTCGCATGATGTGGCAAAGTAAAGGCATGGATCCCAATTCAGACGATGATGTCCGTGCGTTTTTCGAAGCAAATAATATCAATTATATGAATCCTGAAAAAGTAAATTCCCAGGCGCTTGAGAATCTAGCTCAAGATTATAAGCCAACACCAACGCCCTCCTTAAAACCAAAACCAGAATAAGGCGCTTGTTAACATTATGATTCATTTCTTGTATGCCTGTTTGAACTTCATTCGTAGAAAACTTCAACTGCTACTTAATACTTCAACCATTGGTGTAAAAGCGCTGATTATTAACGAACACAAAGAAGTGATGTTAATCGAACATACCTACATGCAGGGCTGGCATTTACCAGGCGGTGGCGTGCACCCTGATGAAACGCCCCTTGAAGCCATTATCCGCGAAGTTAAAGAAGAAACTGGTATTATGGTTAATGAACCCCCAACCCTGTTTGCTATCTATAGGCATAAGATCTTTGGCGCCAGTGACTACCCCCTGCTCTATGTGGTAAACGATTTTTCTAACGGCACGTTTACTCCAACTTCTGAAATCAAGCAGGCAAAATGGTTTCCCCTCAATAACCTGCCGAAGGAGACATCCGAAAGCACCCACGCCCGCATTGCTGAGGTGTTAAAGACACTCCCCCCTGCCCCAAACTGGTAATGTGTGCTTTCTTACTGTCACATTAGCGAGGATCTCTTGTATCTGGACCAGGTAAAAGCCATACTGCGCTCAATCTAATTTTTTCCTGTTTTGTTGGGAGAGTAACTCTATGGTATTTGGCATTAATTTGCTTCCTCAAGATAATAAGTTCTTCGAACTGTTGATCCTGACTAGCGAGTTATCCAACACATCAATTCATTTGCTCAAAGATCTCACCATTGAAGAAGACAGAGAAAAAGCCTATAAACTTGGTCGAGATATTGAAGCGGCAAAACACAAAGCCAAAGATGTGACTTATGAAATTACCGAAAGATTAAGCCGCGCCCTGATGACACCTTTTGATCATGAAGACATTCACCGTCTCTCTCGTGGTTTATATAAAATTCTTAAAATATGCGAAAAAGCCCAAGAGCGTTTAATTGCGTTTCAATTGCGTCCCTTTCAAAACGACTTTTTTAAACTCACCAGTAATATGGTCGAAGCCTCTGATGTGGTACATGATTTAGTGAAAAGTCTTAAAAAAATCAAAGACAGCAAACCCATCCACGATAAATGCGCTCTCATCCATAATATTGAAGCCAATACTGATCAATTGTTAAATCAATTAACCATTGATTTGTACCACTACGAAAATGATTTTAAGCAGATCCTTATTCGTAAAGAAATGTATGGATTAATGGAAAGTATTGTTGATAGACACAGAGACGTTGCTAACGTCATTTTAGAAGTAGTTCTAAAACACTCTTAACGTCAAACGGAATACTCATGGAATTAGCCTTTTTACTTTTTGTTAGCGTTGTTGTTCTTGCTTTAATTTTTGACTACATCAATGGTTTTCATGATGCTGCCAACGCCATTGCCACCGTGGTATCCACCAAAGTGCTTTCTCCTCGTATTGCCGTTATCTATGGGGCTATTTTAAATTTTATTGGCGCGTTGCTTGGCACCAAGGTTGCGGCTACGGTTGGTGAAGGGTTAGTGAATACGCAGGCAGTTACCTCTGAAGTGCTACTTGCCGCCTTAATGGGTGCAATTATCTGGAATTTGCTTACCTGGTATAAAGGGTTACCTTCAAGTTCCTCGCATGCCTTGATGGGCTCACTGATGGGCGCCACCGCGTTTGCCACCAGCGCAGAGAATCTGCATTGGAACACCATTACCTATAAAGTGATCCTCCCTATGTTTAGCTCGCCCGTTTTAGGTTTTGTGGGTGGGTATATTGCGATGGTAACCTTATATTGGATATTTCATAAGGTGCCCTTACCTAAAATTAATGCGATATTTTCCAAAGGGCAAATTCTCTCCTCAGGGTATTTAGCCATTACCCATGGTTCTAACGATGCGCAAAAAACCATGGGTATTATTGCGCTTGCTGTTGCTGCTTATTATCAAACCCCTTTCCATGTTTCTGATTGGATTATCGTGTGTTGCGCTATTGCCATGGGACTAGGCACCGTCGCAGGCGGATGGAGAATTATCAAAACCGTGGGCTCTAAAATTGTGAAAGTAAAACCTATTCAAGGTTTTGCCGCTGAAGCAACCGGCGGGACCGTACTCTTTCTTACCGCGCATTTTGGTATTCCCATTTCTACAACCCATACGATTACCACGTCTATCATGGGCGTTGGTTCAGCCAAAGGTTTTTCTGCCTTAAACCCCAAAGTGATAGTCAATATCGTTGGCTCATGGGTATTAACGTTGCCCATTACTTTCTTCTTAGCAGGCGGTGTTTATAAACTGGCGCACTGGTTGTTACCTCTTCTTTTGACGTAAATATCATAAAAATGTCCCGTTAAAGATAAACGGCCAAATCAGGCAGATAACTAACATTAATCTTTATTGTAAAACCCACTATAGTCCCCTCTACTTTAAATAAACAAAATAGTCTTGGGGTGATTTATGTTGGGAGCAACAAAACCTGCTGCCTCGCCTGTGCAAGAAACGGTTGATGAAAAACCCTCTTCTTGGTCGTTTTACGGTAAGCTGGCTGTTTCTGCTATAGCAGGCTGCGTGGTGATTTACTATGGTGGCCCGGTCGCTGCAATAAGTGCACGTAGTGTTTATGATCAACTTTATGTATTGCAATATGGTGCGCTTCCAGGATTTTTTAGCACCGAGTATTGGAAATATTATATGCCCTGGCGCGAACATATTGGTGCCAAAGCCTATGAATATGGCCCTACCCTTATTGGTGGTATTACCGCGCCAATCGCTTATAAAATTCAAGCGTCTGTTGCGGGATTAGTGCAAAAGAAAAAAACAGCCACAACCAATGCATTGCCGCCGCTTACACCAAATGAACCCATCCTGGTTGCTATCCCCAAAGAGCAGCCCAAGGAACAAGTTCCTGTTAAAGAGGAACCTTGTATAGAAAAAGACGAGCTTGAAGCATTAATTAAGCAGTTAATGGCTATTCGTATAGATGCCGATAATTCGCCATCTCTTGGCGATAGCCCAGCAAAAACACAGGGGGTAACACCACCAAACAATCCGGTTGTACCCGTAACATTCTTATTTGCAGAGAAAGAAGTAAAGCAAACTATTGAACCCGAAGTTTTACCCCAGATCGAGGCACAGAGGAATTCATTGAATGCTTAGCGGTGCACAATCCTCTTGGTGATTAACCTAAATAATACTAAGTGGCCAATCTTCCTTTTCGTCATAGAGGAATGAAGCAAGGAATATTGAAGTACAGGCCACAAAAGCGCCATAATAGGTGCAGTGATTAACATAATTAGGATTTCTCAACATGGAAAAATGGAAGCTCTCTTCACTTTTATTATTAAACCTTGCACTCCCGCAGGCGGCAAATGCGTGGACTACAAATTGGTTGCTTGAGGGGAGTTGGTTAGTTGGGATCTCTGCTGGCTGGGCAGAGCGTGACGGTGACATTAATACGGTTATTTACCATCCTGCACCAGGCTTACAAATTACGAATTATCCCACGCCGAGCAATAGAAGTTTTGACAGCGGCAAACTCTGGGGGCTCTTAGTAGGCTATGAAGTCGCCTGTAATAACTGGATCCTTGGCGTAGAAGCCAATATGGATTGGCAAGATAAAGTTAAAAGAGGCGATGATAATATCCTGCCGTTCACGGATGCACTCAATCAAGGATGGGTTTATGCACCGCACTATCAGAACAATGCGGTAATAGGATTAACCGGCCGTATTGCTTATCAGGTATTTACCTATTTTGTCCCTTATATTCGCCTTGGTGCCGAATTTAGCGACAATAAACTATCCTATTCGGCTAATGATCCTGTTATCCCACGCAACTTTGTTTATGCCGATGGCAGACGCCATATGACGCGTTTTCTGGCAGGCGCAGGGGTTGAAGTTCCGCTACCCAATATCATGGAAGGCTTATCTTTACGAGGGGAATATAACTACCATTCTCATGGTACCACCGTAGAAGTTCGTGGTTTAGCGAATGACATTGCCACCTTGTGGGTGGTGGATGCCAGGGTGAGCACCCATTCTGGAAAAGCCTCTATCGTTTGGAATTTACCACTCTAAGATCCTAACGCTCTTCCTGCATGCCGCGCTTAGCGCGGCACGCTTTAGAAAAACTTTCTTATACTTCCATATCAAGGCGCGCAACAATCATATTGGAGCCAACATCTATGCCATTATGGAGCCTATCAAAATCATGATCTCTCACCCAAGAAAGGCCAAGATTGAAATGATCGATAATGTTAAACACATAGGTTCCCTGCCAACGGTATCTTGGCAATACATTATGAACGCGTGTTCTAACGTTAGCCGCCGCTCGCTCTATCACTTGGGTGTGACCTGCCCATTGGTACGACACTTTGAAATTGGAGTCATGGCCTAAGGTTTTAAAATCTACCCTGCCTTCTACGCCGCCTGTATAAATTTGGCTATCCCAGTAACCCGAAGGGATAAACGTTTCTGGGTTCATTTTGCCAAAAGCATGCATGCCTTCAAAGCTCAGACCAAAGGGGCACAAATAAAAGTCCGCATGATAGGCAAACCCAGCTTGTTTCACCATGGTGTAGACAAAACTTCCTGTATTCACGGTGTTAGGATCAACCAACGCAAGCCATTGTACGGTATCGTTTAAATAATCTACATCGCGTAGATCGGATATCAAGCTTATGTTCAGATTAGAATCAATACCATAAAGGGTATTGCGAAAACCTAATTTACCGCTCCAGTTTCTGCCATTAGGCGAAGGCTTTAAAGATCCCGCACCAAACTGGGGTTCATCACGCTGATCAATACTCTGTTGGCCATAAGACATGGTCAACGAGCCATAAAAACCATTGGGCAACACTAGACCAATCTGCCCACCCCCCGTGCGATACTGGGTAAGTAATTGGGTTAAGCTTGGAACGATGGTGTTGATGCCATACGCATTAGGAATGTAATCACCAAAATCAGAATACATCCGGCCTGCTTTAAAATAAATGGGCAGTACATCCGGATTTGCAACCGCAAAGTAAAGCTCATCTACCTTTAAAGCGGCAGCTGGTCTATAAACACTTCCCCAATCTGCGGCATAGTAAAACTGATATGCATCGACAGTCGCTGACGCATTCACATAGGCTAAATTAGCATGAATTGTGGCATAGGGGGGGATTTTAGCGTCCATAAACAAATTGGCATTATTAAAGCTGCCAATGACTGTTCTGCTAGAAGGACCAAAGTGAGGTCTTATCCCCACGCCCACTTGGGAGCTCGCAAAAGCGGCATTTTGTATATTAAAAAGGTTTTGTCCTGAATTGCCTCGACGATCGTAGTATCTGAGATCCATATCGAGCAAGCCACTCACACAAAGGTTATCTTCCTCATGGCAAGGATAATGCGGTTCATTAGAAAAACCACCATTTTGAGCGATCACCTCACTCATGAACCCGGTATAAACAAATCTCGGTTCTTGGCTAATCACCTGCACGGGGAGGACTTCGCCATTGCTATCAACCGGTAAGGCTTCTACCCCATCGCTTGTAGCGAACACAATAGGGGGATGGATACTAAGCGCTGCAAACGTTAAAGGGATACAAATGCGTGAGGTGAAGGATTTTAATTCCATTTTTTATCCGTCAATTATCAAACTAAACACACTGGGCATAAAGAGACAAATCTCTCAAGATATTGCTTAATTTACACTGAGAATGCAAGTTATCTTCCCGCTACAGATATTCTATTTAGCCAGCGCCGCTTCTAGTTCGGGCAGTATCGTAAATAGATCGCCCACCAAACCATAATCTGCTACTTGAAATATGGGCGCTTCGCTATCTTTATTAATGGCAACAATCACTTTGCTGTCTTTCATGCCGGCAAGATGCTGTATCGCACCAGAAATACCAACAGCGATATACAGATCTGGCGCGACCACTTTACCGGTTTGCCCCACCTGAAAATCATTACTCACAAACCCGGCATCCACCGCAGCGCGTGAGGCACCTACCGCCGCACCGAGCTTATCCGCAATATTTTCTGTCAATTTAAAATTTTCAGCGCTTTTTAATCCTCTGCCACCTGAGATCACAATTTTGGCTGAGGTTAATTCAGGGCGTGTTAAGGGCGGGGTAACTTGAGATCTAAATTCAACGTGGTTATTAAATGGCAGATCACATGCCAAGGGTTTGATCGCCGCTTGCGTTTGCCCGCTGTTTAATGCATTAAAAGCCGTCGTACGAATGGTAAGCACCTTGATATTATCAAGCGATTGAACGGTTTCAAAGGCATTTCCCGCATAGATAGGGCGCACAAAGGTATCTTCACTTTCAATAAAACTGACATCCGAAATTTGTGCCACGTCCAGCAAGGCAGCTACACGCGGCATCACGTTTTTACCAAACGTTGTTGCTGGCGCTAAGATATGGGTATAGTCCTTTGCCACGTTAACAATTAATGGTGCCAAGTCTTCCGCTAAGGTATGTGCAAATCTTTCCTGTTGGTAAACAAGCACTGTTGCCACCCCTTGCAAGGAAGCGATTTCTTTACTGAGCTGGTCATTCTCGCCTGCAAGGAGCACATCGACTTGCTCATTTAGTTTCAATCCCGCACTGATGGCAACTTTCGTACTCACCGAAAGAAGTTGTTGATGATGTTCTGCAATAATGAGTACTTTTGCCATGTTATATTACCTTTTCTACTTCTTTTAAGTAATGCACTAATTCTGTGACGTTATTGAGCATTTTTCCTGCTTTACGCGGCAAAGGTGGCGTTACTTTAAGCACCTTCACATGCGGTTTAAGGGTAACCCCTAAGGTAGAAATATCCATTTCGGTAAGCGGTTTACGTTTGGCTTGCATAATATTAGGCAAACTGGTATAACGCGGTTCATTCAAACGTAAATCGGTGGTAATCACACAAGGTAATCGTAAGGCTAACGTTTCAAGGCCACCATCAATTTCACGCGTCACTTCAACGGTTTCATTTGCTTTATCCAAAACCACTTTTGAAGCAAAGGTGGCTTGCGGCCAACCTAATAGGGCCGCTAACATTTGCCCCGTTTGGTTACAATCATCGTCAATAGCCTGCTTGCCCATGATAATAAGCTTCGGATTTTCTTTTTCCACGATAGCTTTTAAGCATTTAGCAACATTCAAAGGCTCAAGCGGTTGCTTGTAAAGTACGTGTTGCGCCACATCTGCACCTTGGGCTAAGGCCGCGCGCAGTGACTCTTTTACCGTTTCATCCCCAATGGACACAACCATAATTTCAGTTATTAACCCTGCTTCTTTTAAACGAACCGCTTCCTCGATAGCAATTTCATCAAAAGGGTTAATGCACATTTTGACATTAGCAAGCTCAAGGCCTGTGTTATCCGAACGAACCCGAATTTTAACGTAAGGATCAACCACCCTTTTGATTGGTACTAAGACTTTCATACCGTCCCTTTTGAAAAAAATAAGTTAATCTTAACATTGCCTGTTTCCCTTTCCCTAGCCCCCTGCAATAATGAAAACAACTAAACAGGAGCGTTCCATGGCGCATGAATCCATGCATTACGATCTCGTCATTGTTGGTGCAGGCCCCGCAGGCTTATCCGCGGCGATACGCTACGCTCAACTTTGCAAGGATGCTAACAAAGAGCCTCGTGTCTGCGTGCTTGATAAAGGCGCCCAAGTGGGGGCTCATATTATTTCTGGTGCCGTGTTTGATCCTTGCGCCTTAAATGAATTACTCCCCGATTGGAAGATGAGGGATGCACCCATCCATACCCCGACCATCAAAGATGAATTTTTATATTTAACCAAACAAAAAGCTTATACCTTACCCATACCCAGGCAAATGAAAAACCACGGCAATTATATTATTAGCCTTGGTCAATTGTGCCAGTGGCTCGCCAAGATTGCTGAAAGTTTAGGGGTTGAAATTTATCCCGGCTTTGCGGCAACGGCTGCGTTATTTAATGAAAAAAATGAAGTGGTGGGCATTGCCACAGGGGATATGGGTGTCGATAAAAATGGATTAGCGAAAAAGTCTTTCCAAGCAGGCATGCACCTTTATGCCAAGCAAACGCTACTCGCGGAAGGCTGCCGTGGATCGCTTAGCCAACAATTAATTAAACACTATCACTTAACCAAAAAGAATCAGGTACAGTCCTATGGCCTTGGGTTAAAAGAAGTGTGGGAAATCGTACCCGAAAAACATAAAGCAGGTACTGTTACTCACACCTTAGGTTGGCCTTTAGATAACAAAACCTATGGTGGGAGTTTTATTTATCACTGGGGAAATCATCTTATCACGATTGGACTGGTAATAGGCCTTGATTACCAAAATCCTTATCTTGATCCTTATTTAGAATTTCAGCGCTTTAAGCATCATCCTGCTATTGTAAAACTACTGGAAGGTGGCCAATGTATCAGTTATGGGGCAAGAGCGATTAATGAAGGCGGTTGGCAGTGTTTACCTAAGTTAACCTTTCCTGGTGGCATGCTAACTGGCGATAGTGCAGGATTTTTAAACGTTCCCAGAATTAAAGGCAGCCATACGGCAATGAAATCTGGCATGCTGGCGGCGCAAACCGTTTTTGAGGCGATAACGACTCAATCATCAACTACCGATTTAACCGCTTATGAAGAACACGTGAAAAAGAGCTGGCTAAAAAAAGAATTATATTCCGCAAGAAACATTCGACCCGGGTTTCATCTTGGCTTATGGCCCGGTTTACTGTATGCCGCAATGGATACCTATATTTTCCAGGGGCATGCGCCCTGGACATTATCTTATACGGCCGATCATCTCGCCTTGTTGCGTGCTAAAAATTGCAAACCCATTGCCTATCCAAAGCCGGATGGCGTTTATAGTTTTGATAAAATGGTATCGGTCTCACGCACGAATGTGTTCCACGAAGAAAATCAGCCCATTCACCTAACACTAAAAAACCCGCAAATCGCGATTGCAATTAATTGGCGACAATATGCAGGGCCAGAAGCACGCTATTGCCCTGCGGGCGTTTATGAATTTATCGATGATGAACAGGGCAAAAAGAAATTACAAATTAATGCGCAAAACTGTATTCATTGTAAAACGTGTGATATTAAAGATCCCACTCAAAATATTACCTGGGTACCTCCCGAAGGTGGCGGCGGGCCTAATTATACAAATATGTAGGCAAATATATTAAAGCACGAGCTTATAATTTTCTGCCGTTTCAAATCCTAATTCCTCGCCATTATCCACCCATAAGGTGCCATCTATACTCATGGTAACTTCCCTTGTATAGCCAAAGAGTAACGGTAAGGCGTGTTCTGGAACATATTTTTCTTTTTTAAGTACAGATTTAAAATCAGGCAAAAACGCAGTAGCGCCTAAGTCACAAGAAACAAAATGAATAGCTTCTGTTTTTGGTAAATGGCAATCTTCAAAAAGAATTTCAGCGATATGATCGGCCTCTTTGTTTGCTAACGTTGCATAACCATTTTCATTAACACCACCATGTCCAACGACATACATCGTTGATTGCTCATGTAGGGATGAAAAATCAGGATACTTTTCCATATCGACATCATAAAAAGACACAATAGGTGAATGTTTTAAAGTTTGATGACGCTTGGCAAGCCTATCGACACAATAATCGACAAATTGTCTGTCTTCTTCTGTTTCTTCTGTTTCACCACGTATGCCGACAATACCAATGCTATTAACAACTTGTTTTCTTTCCCATTTACAGGGTTTATATAGCAAATGCAGATCACCTAGATCTGTTTCATGGGATCTTTTTAACGATTTTTGCGTGTTTACTTTAAAATTGAGCATGGAATTAATCTCTTTTAGCGACGCTAAATAGTAAGACATTTTTTACTAAGTACTTAGCTAAAATCGATAGAACCCACGATTACACCGATAACAGTAATGCGTGCTATACCCCCTACTACGCTAAAAAGCGTCAATGGGCAGGCCCTCGTCTGAGTATTTTTAAAGTTTAAGGATGGAAATCTGGATCTTTGTAGGGGCAGACCTCCGTGTCTGCCCGTTATCGGGACGGGACCTGCCTTCGTTAAAACTACGGCAAGGCAGGCAGAGGCCGTCCCCTACATTAAGAAATTCTCGGTGCTTGTCATCGGTGACTGCGCGCTGCCAACCCGCCTA